>CAXTLE010000005.1:0-31427 GCA_964244855.1 uncultured Aestuariivirga sp.
CCCTTTGACTATATGATGCAGATTGCTGACATTGACTATGCAAACGGTCAGAAGGAAAAAGCCTATGAAAATTTGAAAAAACTGGTCACTGAATTGGGCGTTAGCGACGATGGTATTGCAGCGCGGTTAAGCCTTGCAGAAAAATTTTTGGACGATAAGCAATTAAGCGAAGCAGAATCGCAAATTGCCGAAGTGCTGAAGAATGACTCCCTAAACGCCAACGGCCTGAAACTAAATGGAGTTCTGGAACTGGCAAAAGGAAACAAGGACAAGTCTATCGAAATTTTGCGTCAAGCCTTGAATTCCAACGCGGACGACCCCAGCATTCACGTCTTTCTCGCATCGTCTTACGAGAGCAAGTCATCATTCGATCTGGCCGCAAAAGAACTGTCAGATGCATTCAGACTTTCAAATGGCAATGCAGACATCGGTTTGAGCTTCGCAAATTTTTTGATGCGGCGAGGAAACAAAGATCGCGCGCAGGACGTTTTGTCGGAAGTGGTGAGCAGATACCCCGGTCGCAATGACGCCATCACACTGCTGGCAAATATCAAATTGCAGAAACAGGATTGGAAAGGGGCCGAAGACCTTGCCAGAATGATGCAGGAGAACAAAGGTGACGCGGGACTGTCAAACCAGATCATGGGTGCTTCCATGGTCGGTCAACAACGTTTCGATGATGCGATTTCGTTCTTCCGGAATTCAGTTGCGACAGCACCCAACGATGTCCAACCGATGTACGCACTGGTACGTTCTTACATTGGTGCAGGAAAACAGGACGAAGCCAAAGATTTTGTGGCGTCGATGATCAAGGCTAATCCGAATAATGCTTCCGCTTTTATTTTGATGAGCATTGTGAACATGTCCCAAAATCAACCGGATTTGGCGCAGAAAAATCTCGAAACTGCCATAGCTCTGGATAAGGCATCGCCATCGGGCTATTTGGCACTGGCACAGTTTTACTTCGATCAGAAAGACACAGACAAGTCGATTGCGACACTTACAACTGCAATCGCCGAAGTAAAACAGAATGAAGCACTGCGTATGGTACTTGGCGGTATTTATGAAGCGGACAACAAGTTCGACAATGCCATTGAACAGTACCAAGCCGTCGTGAATGAAGATCCGAACTCTGTTGTTGCAGTGAATAATCTTGTCAGTCTGATCAGCGACTACAAAACAGATGAGGCCAGCTTGAAGCGCGCTGTTGAGCTTGCCTCGGTCTTGAAGGAGTCGCCAATTCCACAATTCCGCGAAACGCTGGGTTGGATATTGGTTCAAAGTGGCGATGTAAAGGCAGGGCTTCCGATTCTTGAGCAGGGCATTTCAAAATTGGATACTTATGGCATGGCGCATTACCACATTGGTGTGGCTTATGCCAAAGCTGGTGACAAAATTCCAGCCAGCGAGCACTTGAATAAAGCTTTGGCACTCGAGAAAAACATCGGCAACCTGGCAAAGATTGTCGATGCGATGGATGCGGTCAAAACCGGAAAACTTTGACAGTTGCGTAGCTGCTCACGGCGGTGTTTGCGTTGGGCTGATGCCCGCAAGATCATGGTAGAGTGTTGCGATGCGTTCCATTTTGTTGGGCCACAGGCCCAGTTCTTCTGAACGCAGAATGGCAGCAGAAGACATTTTTGCTCGAAGCGCTGGGTTGTTGGCCAACATGCTGATAGCTGTCGCGATTTGAGAGACAAAACCTTGCGGCGTATTTACGGGAATTCTAAATCCTGTTTCATCCGTAACGATAGCACTGGGTCCGCCATAGTCCGCTGTTATTACGGGTAACCCAGCACCCATGGCTTCAAACAAAACGATTCCCGTGGGTTCTCGAAAACTCGGAAACAGAAAAACATCAGCGGCCTTGTAAAGCGCATCAATATCTACTCGGTTCTTGCGGCCTAAAAAAGTTACGCGACTGTCCAACCCCAAACCGGTGCACTCTGCCTTGCAGGCTGCCATGTCTTCGCCCTCGCCCGCGATTGTAAGTGTAATGCCCGGCAAGTCAGGCAATTGCGCCATCGCCCTGATTGCGTCACGCACGCCCTTGGTCCGGACCACACGTCCAACAAAGAGCAATGACAATTCACCCGCAATCTTCACAGGTCGATTGGTAAGTTCCGGCGTGGCCTCCACAACAACTTCTGTTTCAATGACCACCCGTTTTAACTTGAAGGCCGACAAGCGCTCAGCAGCATAAGGTGCCGTACAGATGACGGCTTGTGCATCCTCATAGGTATTGCGCAACATGGGATCGTGTCGAAGCCGGAAATCATCCAGCCCCCTGAGTTTCATGAAGACAGGTTGGGTATCGAGCTCACTAACAAATGCGGGTGGCGTCGATAGCGTTCCCGCAACCGGACCGATGACATATTTCAGTCCCAAACCCGCACAGGGACTGGGATAGCGCATGGCCATAGGCGTAATATGGTGGATGATATCAAAATTGCCGGCTGCTGCATTGTGCTTCAGCCATTTCCGAACTTGTCGGTAGAAATGCGGATACCATGGTTTTATGGCACGATTGAACCGGGGAAACCGGCTGATGAACGGAAAAGCTTTCCACTCTACGACCTTCGCAAGCGGCACCTGTATAGAGGGAGGCCTGTCTCCAGGAAACAGTATGGTGAGCATTGTCACATCATAAAGCTTTGAAAGCTCAGTCGCCCACTTGTAGCCGCACCATGATTCGCCAATATCGTCACCGTCACACTGCGCACAAATAAGCAGGATTCGGCCTTTGCGTTTCTCAGTCAAATTTCCAAGTCCTACCCTGTGGCCAAATACGTGGCATGTTGCGAACCAAACCGACAAAATGATCGCGCCTTTGGCGAACATGTTCCTTTTTGGACACCCATGACAGCAGGCTCCAATACACTGCGCGCGATGCGTTGAAGCTACACACAATTATCATAACGGTGACGGCATTCAACAGTCCGGCATTTTTCTGGTGAAGCTTTACCATGGCACTCGACAGCATAATGTCCCGACGATAATTGAGGCCGCGCACCGAACCGCCACCATGATGGACGATCTCTCCAACAGGCGCGAATCGAAGCTTCCATCCCGCTTTCAGCATGCGCTGACACCAATCCGTTTCTTCGCCAAAGAAAAAGAAATCTTCGTCAAACATGCCAACCGCTTGAACGACGTGTCGCCGAACCAGCAGATAACAGCCGGAAATGACTTCCACATCCCGCTCCGAATTGCGGTCCCAGCGTCGCATCTGATAGCGGTCAAAGAAAGCCGGCCAAGGCAGTTTTGACAATCCGCTGGCCTGCAAGAGAAGATTTATGATTGAGGGATAGCGACCGCAGGTTGGCTGCATGCTTCTGTCGGTGTTCAGCACGCGACACCCCATTGCGCCAACTTCCATGCGCGCTTCCAAATATGCCACTGACTTTTGCAGCACATCACCCAATATGATTGTGTCCGAATTCAGTAACAGAAAATAGCGACCCTTGGCAATTTTCATGGCCTGATTATTTGCAGCCGCAAAGCCGACATTTTGAGTATTTGATATGAGGATCACTGACGGAAAGTCACGCTTTACACGTTCAACCGAACCGTCGGTTGAGGCATTATCGACCAGCAGGATCTCGGCTTCCAGATTGCCCAGATTTTCCTTTACAGAACTGAGGCATTCACACAGCATGTCAACGGTGTTCCAATTGACGATGACAATTGAAACAGTCTTTTCAGGCGAAGCGGTCATGGGAGCCATTTCTTTTCTTCCGGCAACCTGGTTTCACCAAGGGTTGCTTTTTTGGGCGCAGGTTGAAGTCTCCGCGATTTTGCCGGCAGGAGTGTTTTCACTGTCATGTTTTCCGTGGTTGCTGTTGCACCTTCATTTTTGCCCCGCTGAGGATACGCAAGGAGCCAGTGTCCCAGACCAAACAGGAACATTACCCAACAATACATTGAGTTCCAATAATGAACGGTGCAGCCCGAAAAGATGAGACCGACGTAGGTCGTCATCAGGGCCAGCCGTCCACCTTCCATCGCTGTTGAAGGAAGTTTCGCCTTGCCCATCCGCCGCATTAATCCGATGATACCGCAAGAAAGAAGGATGAGTGAAGGCAAGCCATAGCGCACAGCTGTAACCAACCAGAAATTGTCCATGCTGGCACTCATAAAGCGTGGACGTTCCCAGTCACCCATACCAATCCCGAAAAACGGATGTCGCCAAACTTCTGCAGTGCCAAAAGTCCATATGTTGACGCGGTTATATGAACTCTGCGCTGAAAATGTCAGATAGGTTATGAAAACCTGAAACGGCGTTCTGTTCGATAACAGGTCAACCGTCACATACATGGCAATGGCTATGCCACTCAATGTACGCCAACGGTTTTTGAACCCTTGGGTCGCTTTGTCCCAGGTCATGAGGATGATTTGCACTGCAAGTGAAACCAAAGCGCCTGAAGATACGGAACTGATTGTCGCGGCAAAAGCTACCACCGTGTAAAAACCACGCAATGCAATACCCCTCCCTGAACCCAACGTGTATACAATGAGACCAAACATGCTGGACGCAAATACGCCCCAGAGGATAGGGTGTTCGAATACGACCTGCGCTCGATAAAGTCCCATGCGCGCGCCAATATCGATGATGGCAAATGAGTGCCCCACTTTATTGAGTGCCAGCAAAAGCAAATTTGTATGGCCCAGTGTTTCAATCATCGCAAAGGGAAAAAGCAAAAGCAAAGTGCCTGCCAAAAACTTCACAAATTTCAAAAACTGTGTGTAGTTCGCAATATATACGCGCGCCAACAGGTACGAGCCAAAAGTTTCCATGAAGAAAATGATCGCTGTCTGATAAATTTCAAAGAAGTCAGCACTGATGAACAATGCCAGCGCGGCCCAGAGTGAAGAGAACAGAAAGCAATAATCAATTGCCGTCGGTTTTCCGGACTTTCCTGACAGCCAGGCCACAATTGCTGGTATGAACGTCAGCATCAAAACCACCCTGTATGGGGACATACGGAATGCACCAAACCAGAATATAAAGGGTAGACAAATGGCGACAATGAACAATGCCGGCCACACAGGAAACGTGTTGATCGCAACAATGCGATTCAATTCGCCTTCTTCTGCATCTTCCGCTTCCCGCAAATCGGCAGCAATCGGCTTGGCAGGTGTGTCACCATTGCTAAACCGTTGTTTTTTGTTGCTTCGAAGTGTTGATGCGCGCTCACTCATGAACGACGGTCCGGCTTCTTTGGCAGGCGACGCAAAGTGCCCCAAAAGCCCCTGATATTTTCTGCCACGCCCGCTTGCAAGGCGGCACGGGCCAGCTGCATGCCTGTGTAGTGCGGAGGCTTGAAGCCCCCAATTCTCATGGCAGCAAGGCGTGAAATGACCTGTCGTTTCCGTTTCGCCTGAAACGGTTGCATCTTGGCGATATTGTCTGTTGCGAGGTCTTGGCAAGCAACGATGCCATGCGCCATCGCCTTTTGCAGAAACTGTTCTCCACGGCTCGTCCGGGAAAGAACAAGGCTGCGTCCATCAGTTTCAGCAAACAGCGGATAGCCTTTCTCGTCACTTTCCCACGCATCACCGCACACAATATCTGCTTGCCCGCCCGAACCATCGGGACAGATCTTACACCGGAACTGAACCTGCTTGCTCAGGATGTTTCCCCATGAATCATTGTAACTCATGCGGGCTTCACGACCATCCGTGGTCTGGGCCGTGGCAAACCCTGGCCAGCCATCGCCCCGGTAACGGAAGTTTTTCAATTCATCTTCCTGAAATCCAAGCGTGTTAACTATTTTAGCCGAGGCATTCCTGCCTGGAATGCCGGCGCAAAAAAACGAGAGCATTAGTGGAATTTTTTTGTCTATGCGATCATCGGTGCGTGCAAGTGACCGAAGCGCCGCAATATCACAAGGCTTGCCAACCACCGCGAACTGACCAGGGCCTGCAAGATGTTTGTGCAAATCCGTGAGGGGTGCAGAGGGCGCATAACGTGAACCCGCCGCATTGAAAACTGAAGCCATGTCGAAGCTGCGCGAGGTTTGATTGTCCAGCGGACTTGTTTCTGAAGCAGACACTTGCAAAACAAAGTCAACCAGTTTTGACTCGATGAGATAACCCGCCAATGCCGAAATAACGCCGCCCGAAGAAGCATGCTTTCGCAAGCGCTCGTCTGTGGCAAAGCCGGTGCGGCTTGTCACGATGGGTCCCCATATCACGTGATTGATGGCCTCATCACTATTGGCAGCAATCGATATGCCTGGACAGTGCTGTTGGATCTGTGCGTCCGCCAGGACGGAAACGTCAGCCGTTTGCTCAGGTCGCAAAAACCCCGTTGCTTTCATTTTCATGGTGATGGCATCAGGTGCCAAGCTCGCACACAGACCACAACCTGTACAGCAGCTTGCATCTTCTATGCGTTTCAGAACAGGTGACGGCTTCATCAAACACTCCTGGGCTTTAATGACGACATCAAGTTTTGCAGCGCCGCTTCATAAACGTGAAGCTTCGCATCTGCCAATGCACGGCTTTTGTCGACATCAAGTTTCAATTGATCACGGCGCACATAACCATCACAAACAATCGATATGATTTCATCAGCAGTTTGCGTTTTGCAATCGGTAATCGCCTTGTAACCCAAGGTTCCAAAAAGCCCGGCAAATTTGCGGCTGTAAGCCATAGGTACCACAGCCACGCCTGAAGAGAAAGCAGCGATGCAGGCATGCATGCGCGAGCCCGCAAAAAAATCGAGTCCGGAAATATAACTTTTTGCTTCAGAGGGGGTCTTGAACCTGGGAGCAAGAATAGTTCCAGGAAACTCCAGCGCAAGCTGTTGTGCGACCCGGTAGTCATCCTCCGTCTGAAAGCGGTCGGAAATCACATGTGAGATCAAATGCACTTCACAATTCGGCATGTCTATAAAGCGCTTTATCAGGCTGCGGGTAAGCACCTTGTAGTCATCCTTGAGGCCAAACATGTTTTTCTGGGTATAACCGCCATTGAACAACAGACCTGATATATTCAATCCTACACGATTTTCCTTGCCGGGCAGGAATGGGGGCGCGTCATAGGGCAGGCGAAAAGCAACATCGGTGGCTTCAAGTGTATCATTGATATTCAAAGTCTTCATGTAATCAGTTGAAAGGCTGTCCCGCGCCACGACAAATTTTGCCGACCGCATCAGGGCTTTGGCCGCAATGCGCGCCCATGACCTTTCGAACGGCCCGATTGTTTGCGGGCTGAGGACCAGCGGCCGAAGTGCCGCAAGTACTGCAAGTTTTGAAATGATATTGAAGCGGAAACGCCTCGCACCATAAATGTCCGAAAAACTGTCTCCGGCTGAGATATCAAGAACCATGTCACAGCCGCGCACCCAGCTGAATAATTTTCTGGGATCTACAAGTTCACGTGCACCCATCGCCATGATTTTGACATTGGGTTTATTGATTTGACTTGCCCCCGGATCGCGCCAGCAGAAAATGCGAAATTCAACAGTCTCCCCAATTGCTGCTGCCGCACTTTCGACAATTGCGATATTCGACACGGTCAATGCGCCGATACCCAAATTGTCGGAATTGGCGGAGTGCCACAGAAGTCCAATCGTGATCATGAAAAGTATGCTCCGCAGCGGTTATGTAAATGTGAACGAAGAGGCAGCGTAAAATAAATTGGACTGGTCATAATATGTGGGCCATTGGTTCACCGCTGGTTCCATTTGGGATCTACCGTTCCAGCTTTCCGGAGAACCAGCGACAACATGAGCATGGCCCGATATAGCCGAATTCGTAACAGGACGATGGCGGCCCGCATTCTGTTGTTTATGCCATGCAACCTTGTTGATGTGAAAATTTTTCGGATGTCAATCACGCCAGAAACTGCGATTGCCATGGCAAGTGCAATCCATTTTAATTTGCTCGGCCAAGTGTTTTTTCGATCGTTGAAATCATGACTGATGTGTCTGTCCCACTTATGGGCCAATTCCGAAAAGCCATTGCGCGCGGGATGATAGACAATCATGTCGCTGACATAAGTAACTGGAATTCCAAGGTAAAAAGCCCGCCGCCCCCAGTCACGGTCTTCAGCAACGCCAATTCCTGCAAACGGTCCAACAGCAGCAAAAATCTCCCGCCTCATGGCAAGATTGCCGGTCCCGGAAAAATGATGCTTTTCTATATATTCCTTTTGGCGAAAGGCAAATACACTTTCATAGGCTTCGAGTGCAGTAAGCTTGTTCCGATCAACATAAGCAATCCGAACATCGCCACCAATGACTTTGACCGTTTCATGATTTGAAAATGTCGACAGGACTGAGGCAAGCCAATTTTCTTCTGCAATGCAATCGGCGTCAATAAAAGCCAGTATTTCTCCATTCGCCAGCGAAATTCCACGGTTGCGTGCCATGCCGGGCCCGGGAGCCAGTTCTCGCTCAAGGCGCACAAATTCATAGCGGTTGCAAATACCGAGAGGTTGCCGTTGTGAACCATTGTCGACAACGATGACTTCCGTTCCTCTAAATGCATCCACCTGACGCTGCAGAGACGTCAAACAACGATCAAGCATCTGTGGCTGGTTAAGATGCGGAATGATGATGCTGACTTTCATAGCTCAAACCGTTTTGATGGCAGCCAGTGTTTCAGGACCAGGTCCGCCGGTAACGGTCGCATAGGCTTCGAGCAGGGCCTTTTTCTCATTCGACCATTGAAATTCCCGCATCGCCCGTTCCTTGCCGTAGACACTCATGCGCGCACGCGCTACCGGGTCATCAATAAGCTTTAATATAGTTGCGGCCAAAGCCTCCGCCGTACATTCGGCTGCAACAAGAGCTGCATCCTGTGCTTCACTTCTGCTTTGCGGTAGATTGAATTGCACGAAAGGTAAACCCAAAGCCATATATTCAAATACCTTGTTCATCGATAGTTTGTCGTTGCAAGGATTACTGGGATCAGGGATCACACCGATGTCGAGAGAACTCAAATGTGCCAGCAGATTTTCACCGCGCAAGTAACCAGTGAAATTAATAGTGTCGGCCACGCCAAGTTTTTGCGCCAATGCCTTCAGGTCTTCATGTGCCGGCCCATCACCGATAATGACACACCCGCAATCCTTGCGGCCCGACTTTACAATGATTGCCATCGCCTCGACCAGCAAATCAACACCATCCTGCGGTGCGATAATCCCCACATAGCCGATAAGATGTTTGAATTTGTCATGCAAGGCAGGCAAAGGTTCAACGCGTTTGAAGCGTCCGAGGTCGGGATAGCTTTTTACAATCCAAACCCGATCATCCTTCATGCCTCCACGATCAATGGCTATTTGTTTGAAGGTCTGGTTGGTGGCAATGCTGCCATCTGCCCAGCGGAAGGTGCGACGCTCAAAGTGACACAGCAGAGTATGGAATAATCCGCGCTTGCCGAATTTCAGTTCGTAGAGTTCGGGGTTCAGATCATGCTGGTCGAAAATGAACTTTTTGCGGAAGAAGATTTTATAGAAAGAGGCAATCAGGTAAATCAAATCCGGTGGGTTGCATGCGTGTACAACATCAAAGCCATGGCGAAACAGCACCTTGAGCGAAAGCGTAAACTCCCAAAACAGGGCACTTGCATATTCCACCAAATAGCCAAATCCGCCCTTGGCTTCAAATGGCAGACTGTGTCTGTAAATATTGATCCCGTCAATAATCTCGTGGGACGCATCGTGGCCCTTGCCCTTTGGGCATATCACGCTGACACCATAGCCAGCTTGCTTCAATGTAGTCGCTTCCTGCCACACACGTCTGTCAAATGGCACGGGAAGGTTCTCAACTATGATCAATACATTGACGTCTTTCGGCAATTTTGTATCCTCGGATCGAAGCGGTATGCTGTTGCAGGATGGCTATGACGACAAATGGCACGCCTCCTTACACTGCGCTGCAATATTCTCAAATCTACTTAATGGTGGGTTTTGGCCCGCGGTGTAACCCTGCGGTCACATCCGCCCTCAATTCCCTCTCGGAAAACTCGGATTCCGCCTGAATTTTATCAATAACATGCTTAACAGACTCCCAATGCTGCATAATGCAAATTTTAGCATTGTTTATCATGTAGTTAAGAATAGCTATTGCTTTCCGCCACTTTATGCCACGAAGCGATCAAGTGAGTGACAATTATTACCAAATCCTTTATTACGCGATTTGATCTGTGGCATAATTGATCCAACGACATATCGGCGAGGCTTCTGTAATGAAAAGACTTTTGGTACTACTGCTCATTCTGTCGACAAGTTTCGGCATGAGCATTCCGGTTTTGGCAGCTTATTTGCTGAAAGCGGGCGATGTCATTGAAGTGACAGTCTGGCAGGATCCAAAATTGAACCGCCGCGTCATTATTGGACCTGATGGTAGCATCGCATTCCCGCTGGCTGGACATTTTAAAGCGGGCGGACGCTCGGTGGTCGCCGTTGAGTCGGAACTGCGCAGCATTCTGCAAAAGCAATACAAAGACCAAATCGACGTCACCGTGTCAGTGGCAGAAATCAAGGAACTGCCTGTTCCGCCACCGCCTCCGCCAGCTCCCCCGCCACCTCCGCCAATTGATCCTGCATTCTTCATCACCGGAGAAATCAAGAAGCCTGGCAAGTATTTTTTCAAAACCACAACCAACGTGCTCCAGGCCATATCGCTTGCTGGCGGGTTGGGCACGTTTGCCGCCTCTCATCGCATCGTCGTGCGCCGGAAAATCAACGGTACCGAGACATTGTTGGATTTTGACTATGACGCCTTTACCACAGGTGAAGACCTTTCCAACAATTTCAAGATTCATTCAGGCGATGTCATAATTGTGCCCGAAAAAGGCTTGTTTGAATGACAATTGGTTGTTGAACTGTTGACCAAGGCCATACAATGGCAATTGCGTTGAGAAGCATCAGATTGGCTATGGCAGCATTCATCGCGAGTGCTGCTGCCGCTTGTGCCGGCGATTGGTCGATCAATCAGGTACTCAGCGGAAAAGTTGACTTCAATGACAACCCTGGCCTTGCCATCAATTCTGCAGGCTACGTTTTCCACCCAACGGAAATTCTGTCGACTGACTTTATTTACACGATGCCTGATGGCAAGTTTGACTTGCTCGCCGATGTGGTAAGAAATGATTTTTTCGGTCCCGGGTCGGGATCTGCCCGGGGTGTTTTTCTCCCTCATGCGACAATGCATTACAATAAATTCGGCCCCAGAAGTTCTTTTGATGTATCTGGATCTTACGGATACGAGCAGGTCGAATTTGTTGACACTTCCATTTATGATAACTGCGACCCAATTCCGGGCACAACTCTGCTGGATTGCGATGGCGTCATAACCGACCCTGTCCCGTTATCCAAAAAAGGCTCGAAGCAGGCCTTCAGCGGGAACGCGACATATAATCTCACGTTTGACCCGCGAAACAGCATGTCTTGGTCGCATTCTGCTTCTCACAACGCCTTTAGCAAATCATCGGGAAGTGACTCATCCACGTATAGCAGCATATTGAGCTTTAACCGCAAGCTGACAAAGCGCAACGACGGCAGCATCAATTTCGGTTTTGACTGGTTGGGTGTTGACGATGCTTCCAACCTTGAAAGAGCGGCCTTCAGCACTAAAGTAAGCCTGACAAGCAGGCTTTCGAACCGGGTCACTTTGCGCAGTGGTGCTGGCGTCAAGGTCGTGAATGTTTATACAGATAGCTTGGTCATTCCAGGAAATCCCCGTTCCTCACAGCAAAGCTGGAATGGCAGCGCCAATCTGGGGCTCGACTATTTGTTGAACAACTCCACGTCGCTGTCTCTCAACGCAACCGTTGCAGCGAACCAGCAAGGTGATAATTCTTACCTGAACCGATACACAACAACACTGAGCGCCTCCCATCAAATCAATGAATTGTCGGCTTTCAAGCTATCAACCGGCATGACATTTTCAGAAACAAGGAATGCTGTTTCGGGCAAAGACATCATTTCAAGCTTCAACATTTCCCCTTCCTATACAAGGCAGTTGACGCAGGAATGGTCGATGTCGGCGGGATATAAGTTCTCTCTGCGGAACGGCCCGACTGGTACAGCCACTGCG
Organism: uncultured Aestuariivirga sp.; assembly: GCA_964244855.1. Classification (GTDB taxonomy): domain Bacteria; phylum Pseudomonadota; class Alphaproteobacteria; order Rhizobiales; family Aestuariivirgaceae; genus Aestuariivirga. The sequence continues at coordinate 12,053 of CAXTLE010000005.1, forward strand.
AATGATGTCAACCTCTCGATCTCGCGCAATTTTGTTCTGATGCCATAATTCGGCACACCGAAGCCATTGTTTGGAGGTATGAAGCAAATTCAACTGCTTCAACCAAAGAGCACGAAATCACATGAATCTCAGCCCGAAATCACGATCACCATGGCCCAGAAGTGTTCCTGCAGCCATGCTGCTCATTCTCAGCGCCACCTTTGAAGTACGCGCCGCTGATATCAATGTTGCAGGGGCAGCTGAATTTCAGTCGGCTCTTGCTGCCGCGAAACCTGGCGACATTCTCCGCCTCGCCCCGGGAGATTACGGCGAACTCGCTTTGAATGGTGATGACAAACCACATTTGAAATTTTCTGGCGAGGTGACGATTGCGGCCAAGGACCCTGCTCGCAAACCGCGCTTTGAAAGAACTGCATTAACTTCTGTGAGCAACATTACCTTTTCTGATGTGTTGATTGACTATGACTTCCAACCAGAAACCGAGCCCAAATTCCGCTACATCACCATCACCAATTCAAACAATGTAACGATTAAAAATTCAGTCATTGATGGTGACAATACCAGGGATACCAAAACCGTGGCAGACGGTTATGGAACCGGCATTGCCATAGGTGTGAATAATTCTACGGGTGTTACAATCCGTAACAACAAGATTTTCACATGGCACCGTGGTGCGGTTTTTGCGAGATCTCACCAGATCACTGTTGCAGACAACGAATTCTACGACCTGAGATCAGACGGAATTGATTTTGCCGGAGTCACAGACGTCGTTATTTCGGGCAATCACTTTCGTGATTTCAGGCGTTCGCCCGAAAGCAAAGATCATCCTGACATGATTCAATTCTGGACTCGCGGCACCAACTTGCAGACGGTAAATGTAACCATTAGCGATAACTATCTCGACGCTGGCAAAGGTGATGCGACACAGTCAATTTTCATGCGCAATGAGGAAGTGGACACGGGTCGTGCTGGTTCGGAGATGTACTATAAGAACATCAGGATTGAAGGCAATCTTATCCGCAATGGTCACCTTCACGGCATAACACTGGGCGAGGTTGATGGCTTGACAATTGCCAACAACACCTTGATGCAAAGGGTGAGTTCAAAAATTGGTGGAAAAATATCAGTCCCGCTTATCAACATCTCCAAGCGTGCTGAGAACGTGACTGTTGTAAACAACATTTTTCCAAGACAAAGCCAGTCACTGAAGGTCGCTCCGCCGAATTGGAACATAAGCTCAAATTTCGTGGCACAGCGTGATATCCCCACGAGGCCAGACTATTACGACAATATTTTTTTAAACGCACGTGAAGCAGGCGATGTGTCCTTGTCCGACCTGATGCTGCGACCAGAAAGCGAACCCGCAAAAGCAAAAGCCGGATCGCCGTTGACAGCATTTACAGACAAACCCAAGAATGCCGTCGCCATTATTGATGGATACAAAGCCTCGGCCTCAGGCGACAAGGTAATGTTGAAAGTCTCCGGAGTCTATGGACCAGGCGGTCCCATAGACGTGGCTAAAGCTAAAATCACCTGGGACTTTGGTGACAATGGCAGCGGTCAAGGTCTTGAGGTTCAGCACACTTACGCCTCGCTCGGCCAATATACAGTGAGCGTCACGCTGCAAATGCCCGATGGCTCAAAAATCAAAGGACGCCGGATGGCAGAAGTGTCGACGCCCTGATGATTTGAATGAATATGAAGTGAAATTTATCAGAGCGGCCGGTTTCGTTCGTACAAGAGATCATAATGTACCTTGTCACCATTCTTCGCTTTGAGAACAAATCCATCTTTTTCCAAAGGTGCAATAATCCGCTGCACGTCGATGTAACGCTCATCAACTTCAAAATAAAGACTGAAGACATATTTCCAGAACGCCGACTTCCGTAAAGTTTCGATCACTACGACTTCATGACCTTCAACATCTATCTTGATGGCAATGGGTGACGATACGTGGCGAAGCAACTCGTTGAGATATTCATGATTGGCCGTCTCGATAACAATTTCGCCATCGGGGTGATCCTGCTCAGCATTGTCACGGAGAGAAGATTTCCCCGAGTGGCCCGAAAACGTCTTCAACACCAGTTTTCCGGTTTCACTTGAAATTGCCCTTGCAACTGGCGTGGCATGCTCAAGGCCATTTCTCGCAATGTTTTCCTTGAGAAAATCATAGACGGCTATGTTCGGCTCAAAGCTATAAATTTCGCTAACATTGCGGTTACGCCCGGCCACCATGCTGTAAAGTCCGATATTACTGCCAATGTCCAGGTAAACGCATTTTGGCAAGTTGGCCACATAGTCCAGATAGAAAGGACCGTAAGATCCATCGACGCACATTTTGAAAGTGCGGTCATTGGCTTGCGACGTCAGCCACACGCCATAGGTACTGAACAAAAATGCGCCTTGTTGCGGCCGAAGCAGCCGCGCCAGCAAACGCGGCACGTAGCCGAGGTAACGTGAAAATGTCCCCTGTCCGAAACGCGCGGTGAGGCCAAACAACCGCGCATTCAAACGCAACAATGCCACTTGAAAACCATCTGAGGACATTGGAGTTGTTTTTGACATTCGATCACCTGATATGCGAAAAAAATTAATGTTAATATCTTGAGCCTATCCCCATTGCCAAGGGGCACTGGCATAAGGTCAATGAATGCAAACTACTTACGCAAAGATTCGCAATAAAGCCCCGATACCCACTCATTAGCGTTAACAATGGCCTGCCGCCAATATATTTAGTAGCTTACGAAGCGAGTCAGAAGAGATGGACAGATCACCATGACAAATTCTTGTAAAGTGGTCTACGCCGTTGTCGCAACGGCGGGCTCGCCGTTTCTGAACTGGACTGCCGCCAGTGCTCATGTTGCAAAAAAATTGCAATGCGTGTCGTCGGTTGTTCTATGCACGGACGCAGCCACCTTGGAATTGGCAAGGTCCACCAATCATCATCTTTTGAAGATCATTGACGACATAGCGGTCGCACCGGAATTCAAGGGAACAGCGCGTGAGCGAAGTCGCTGGGTCAAAACGCAACTGCGGTCAATGGTGACAGGTGATTTTGTATTCATAGATGCCGACGCGATACCCGTTGCTGAGTTTCCAGAGATGTTTGAACATGACGCAGACTTTGCTGCTGTCGAAGCAGATGCCCCGTTCAGTGCGATTGCATCCTGGTATGTGCCGGCTGCCGCCCAATTGAACTGGAAGATCAACCACGAACTCCACTATAGCAGCGGGGTGTTTTTTTTGAGGGATAATCAGGCCGCCCACAAATTCGGAAGCTCATGGAATAGAAAATGGCAAGAATGGAAAGGCATCGACAAGTCTGGAGTTTTCGCCGATCAACCTTCGTTCAATTCTGCTGTTTTCGAGTCTGACATGTCATGCATCACGTTGCCCACGAAATTCAACGTTCCCCTCTTTACGGCATTTCATACAGCCGAAGACGCACGCATCTTCCACTATCCCGCAAGTACAAGGCGCACCAACCATTCGCTGCTTGAAACACTGAGCAGGCAATTGGCGGCGACAGGAGAATGTGACATGTCATTGGTGGATAGAGCGCGTCTGAACAACAATCCGTGGACCGGCAGCCGTGGTCTGGTGCAATATGATTACTTCATGTCTTCGGCCCGCGTTTATATTACTTCCCAATTGCGGCGCAGGTTGCCTTTGGCCTATCGAAACCTTTTGGTGCGCTGATCTGAACTTCTGGAGGAAGAATGAAAATCGCCGTAGTAGGCAGTGGCTATGTGGGCCTGTCAAATGCGTTGTTGCTGGCCCAGCACAATGATGTGACGATCGTCGACATAGTGGCTGAAAAAATTGAGCTGATTAAACGCGGTTTGTCTCCCATCATTGATGCTGACATTGAAAACGCGTTGAAGGCGGGCAAGCACAAGCTTAAAGCCACCACAGATTTCGCCGATGCCGTGTCTGGTGCGGCTTTTGTTATCGTCGCGACACCCACAAATTATGACCCGGCTACCAACAGCTTTGATACACGTTCAGTCAATGAAGTGGCTGAGAAAACCCGTGCGATCAACCCGGACGCCGCGATAATCATCAGGTCTACAGTCCCCGTGGGTTTTACTGCGCAGCTCAAGCTACAGCTCAATTCTGAAAACATTCTGTTTGTGCCGGAATTTCTGCGTGAAGGTCGCGCACTCCACGACAATCTTTATCCTAGCCGCATCGTGATTGGCGGGCAGTCACCTGCAGCCTCGCGGTTCTGCAACCTGCTTCTGCAAGCTGTTAAAAAAGAGAACGTGGCCACTCTTTTCATGGACCCTACGGAAGCTGAAGCGACGAAATTGTTTTCAAACACGTTTTTGGCCATGCGTGTTGCCTTTTTCAACGAACTCGATTCTTTCGCTTTGAGCCGAGACCTGAACTCCCTGAGCATCATCAACGGAGTCTGCGAGGATCCGCGCATTGGTAACTTCTACAATAATCCGTCTTTCGGCTACGGTGGATACTGCCTGCCAAAAGACACCAAACAACTATTGGCAAATTATAGCGATGTGCCGCAAAATCTGATGCAGGCCATCGTTCAGTCAAACACTACCAGAAAAGATTTCATTGCCGAACGTATCCTTGCACGCAATCCCCGGGTGGTCGGCATATTCCGGTTGGTGATGAAAAAAGATTCCGATAATTTTCGGACATCCAGCATTCAGGGCGTGATGAAGCGCATCAAGGCAAAAGGTGTGAATGTCATCGTATACGAACCAAACCTGAAAGCCGAAACGTTTTTCGGATCAAGCGTCATCAATGATCTGGTGGAATTCAAGCAACAGTCTGATATCATTGTTGCCAATCGCCAGTCCGCAGAATTGTCAGATGTGGCTGATAAGATATTCACCAGGGATTTGTTCGGCAGCGATTGACCAAAACAAACGGAGCACTCAACCAGATTGAGTGCTCCGCTGGCCGCATATCCTGCTTCTTCGATTAAAATAAATTGAAATCAGTGTAGGTCGGCACCGTTGGTAACAATGGTGTCTCCATTGCCATCATTGCACCAGAAACTATTGCAGCTGGGGCAGCTGAATGGGCTGCAGCAAAAGCAGATACAGGATCAAATTGAGACAAACTTGCAAATTCAGCGTGGGCCGTCGCCAGAACACCGGTTGTCAGGCTGGCTGCATCAAGTGCCTTGTTCGAAATATGCAAATTGTCGATTTGACCACCAAAACTGCCGCCAAAAGGTCCACCCAGATAAACATCAGCACCCGTGCCGCCTTTTTGAATGGCACCCTCAAGTCCACTTGCTGAAGCAACCTCTTTACCATCGAGATGCAACTTGACTGTCCCCGTTTCGCCCGAGAAACTGAGACCAATGCGGTGCCAATCTGTATCTGCAATTCCAAGCTTGTCGGCTTTCAACACCGTCGTGCCTTTGGTTGTGGTTATCGATACATTGAGGCCGTCTGCTGCTACCGTGACAACATAGCTTCCGCTGAAATAGATCAAACGGCCGCCCTGCAATTCTTCACCGGCGTCCTTCTTGAAATCAACGACCACGGAATACTCGGAATTGTTGAAGTAGTCACTGTTCACATCATACTTGACCACTCCACCATTGAGGTCCAGTGCATGACCACCGCCAGCAGTGGCCACCAACTTCGCCGAGTTCATCGTAACCGCATCAACGATATGGGAATGATCCAACGCATTCGAGTTGAAATCAACATCGAGAAGTGACGGACTTTGCACGTGTACCGTCTTGTCCATGGTCAGCACCTTGCCGCTTGCAAGTGTAATCGTTGCAGTGGCAGTAAAGTCGCCCTGTCCAGAATAAACGTGACTTGCCAGCAGGCCCGTTCCCTTGGTGCCATCTCCAAAATTCCAGACTACTTTTGCTCCGGTAGTGGAGACAGACCCCAATGAATTGTAGATATGTGTGGCATCAAATGTTTGATTCAGGGAGGCCGCATTGCTTCCACTTGTCTGATGCGCAACGATATACCCATTATTGGTCGTTGGCGTCAGATTCGTAACCAGTTGCGAGCCAACATGTAATGTGTCGATGATGCTGCCCTTTATATATTGCAGATCACTCAGCGTAGAATTGGTTTTGTCCAGAGCGTCCTGATACAATTTACCGATATAATTTGCAGCATTTGGGTCATCAATTGTAGCAAGGTAATTGTTGCCCATTGTCCAGCCGGCGTGAGGACCCTTCAAGGTCGAACCAAGGCTCGGAATCACATTGTCGGTGATTGTCACACCGGTAGAAGAAGTGGCCACAAAAATGGTCGGCACGGAAATCGCGCCCCCCTTGTCGACGGTTACACTCTGCAACAGCGTATTGTTGTCAACGAGTACATTCGTCGTTTCCCCAACACTGATACCATGGCCATCGGCATTGCGAATGATGTTATTGCTGATGACAACGTTCTGATAGAACATTGCCTTGCCTGCGCCGTAAGAGTCTACCATTTCATTTCGCATGAATATGGATTGGGTTTCTGAGCCAGCACCCACGTCGAGAATATTGTTGGTGATTTTGATGTTTGTTGAGGGCGATGTTGTTCCGTTGGTCCAAAACTGGATCATGTCCGGATGCGCAGAGCTCAATGGCGAACGAATGAAATCATGAATATGATTTTTATCAATCGTTACGTTGGAAACCTGGGCGAAATCCAGACCGTCCGACGCCATGCCCTTCAATTCATTTCCAGTGATTTTGATGTCCGTCGATTTTGCGACAACCACACCGCGATGAAAATCATGGATAGAGTTGTTGGAAAGCGTAACATTGCTGCCGCCCGTAATTGAAAGTGCGCGCCCCGTACCAAAGCCGTCGCTGTAGGTGCCGGTGCCAGTCGCTTTGTCACCATCGAATTCGGAATTGATGATTGTAATATTGGAACATTTCGTCAAATTGAATGGCGAGTTCGCAACTGCTGCACCAGGTTCGGCAGTGTAGTCAAATTTGACGTGATCGAACGTTATGTTTTTGAGGCCGGTCAGACTCATGCCTGAAAACGATGCAGGATGGTTAGGATCAGCCGACGTAATGGTAACCTCACTGGCCATTTTACTGAAAATGCTGCGACCTTCTGTCAGCATCAATTTGCCGTAATCTCCAGCAGCCAATACAATTTTTTCACCACCTGTAGCGCCGCTCAGTGCCTTCACCAAACCAGCATAACTCGAAACTGTAATAGTTGTTTTCATAAAACGGTGCTCCCACGCGCAAAAATTTTTGAAATTTCTGTTTTTCACTCACACTGAAAGTTGAAGCCGGTAAATATCGGCATCAACATTCACATGAGTCGTTGATAGTGCGACCGTCGGAAAGGTGGTCTTACGAAATTGGAGCGAATTTGAGGCAAATTCGGGGTAATTAACGGTTGACCGCGCCTGACGGTTTTTTGAATGAAAATCACCAGTCACATCTTTTTGCGACAGTTACATTACGAAAAACCAACCGAAATCAATTTGAGCACGAATGAAATTGTATTGAAAATAAAAGCGAATTTATTCGCAACAGCGAATTTTTAAAATTTTACAAGACCTTGAAGTTTTCACAAAAAGACCACACCGGTTGCAGGAAAAACCTGTGATGCAAAAATGAATTCCGAAAAAAGTCCGGTGAAATTGCGTAAAATCATCGTGAATAAAGTCCAAAACAAATTGGTCGCATTTTCTGGCGCGCGTTATTTATTGTAATGGAATCTTTAATTCTCTAGGTAAAAACCCAGCATGAGCGCCAAGGTTTTGCTTGAAACATCACTTTTAATATTTATCGGCCACGGCCGCCCTGCCCGAAAAAGCTGCAATGATCAGCGCCGCCACAACAGTGGTACAAAGCCCGATTTGCAAAGATGTGGCTTGTGCAATGACCCCGATCATTGGTGGTGCGGCCAAAAAACCCGCATAACCAAGTGTCGTTACTGCGGCGATGCCACGGCCAGGTGCGTCTGGCTCCAATCTCCCGCCACCTGCAAACAGGATAGGTGCCACATTGCCGATGCCCAGACCTGCGAACACAAATGCAATCGATGTCATCATGGCAGAAGGGGCAAAAAGTCCGGCCAGTGTTCCCAATGCCGCCAACAGTGAGCTTGCGAATACGAGTTTGACCGCACCAACCTTGAGCCGCAAGTAATCTCCGGAGAACCGCGCAACTGCCATGCCACTTTGATAGGTTCCAAAGGCCAGCGCCGCATAAGCAGCATCAACTGTAAAACGCTCGCGCACAAATATGGCGCCCCAGTCCAGAATGGATCCTTCAATCATCAGTGCGAGGAAGCAGAGCATGCCAAGCCCCACCGTGGCAGCCGTTGGCAACGCAAAACTGTTGCCTGACAGCCCTTGGTCAACTGACGCCGGCAGAAAATACCGTGAGGCCACATACACGAGAACGAGGCAGGCGGCGGAAATGACAAGCAGTTGCCCGGAAGCGCCTGCAAGCTGCATCAGCGGTGCGGCGGTGAATGTACCAATAAATGCCCCGACACTGAAGCCGCCATGAAAGATTGACATGGTCGGCTTCTTCAATGCGCGCTCCACTGCAAGGCCATGCGCATTCATGGCAACATCCATAGAGCCGATGGAGGCACCCATCAACACACCTGAACTCATTAACATTGCAAGCTGCGTGGCATGTGGCGGTCCAAGCAACATCAGGCAGAACAAGCAGCCGCACACGAATGTCAAGCGCGCACTGCCAAAGCGGTTGATCAACATTCCGGCGATTGGCATGGCGATGACCGCACCGAATGGCAAAGACAATAGCGCCAAACCAAACAGGGCGGGGCCCGCAGCCAGCCTGTCCTTCAACATGGGTACATGCGGCACCCACGCCCCCAGCAAAGTGCCATGCAGCACAAACGTCAAAAATATCGCATATCGTGCTGCAGGAACTTGCATGACCACCGGCTCATTTACATTGAGCCATGCCTTCTACACTTGCAGGCCAAGCCGTCAATTGGCGGGTTCATACGCTCAGGCAAGCCTTTCATTTGCCGCTACCGATCACTATGTAGCGAACATGCTCCCCCTCGCCATTCTCGACCTCGCCCCCGTATCGGAAAACTCCACCCCCGCCCAAGCGCTGCAAAACGCGCGCGACCTTGCACAACATGCGGAAGGCTGGGGCTACCAGCGTTACTGGGTGGCCGAACATCACAACATGGTCGGCATTGCCAGTGCAGCAACAGCAGTGGTCATCGGCTATATCGCCGCCAACACCAAAACCATTCGCGTCGGCGCAGGCGGCATCATGTTGCCCAATCATTCGCCCATGGTGATTGCCGAACAATTCGGCACACTGGAATCGCTTTACCCCGGACGTATCGATCTGGGCCTCGGCCGCGCCCCCGGCACCGATCGTCAGACCATGCAGGCCCTTCGCGTTGATCCCGCCGCCTCCGAACATTTCCCGCAGGATGTGCTGGAACTGCAAGCCCTGCTCGGCCCTTTGCAACCCGGCCAAACCATTCAGGCCGTACCCGGCACCAACACCAATGTGCCCCTGTGGATTTTGGGATCAAGCCTGTTCGGCGCACAACTCGCTGCCATGCTCGGCCTGCCCTTCGCCTTCGCCTCACACTTCGCCCCCGACCACCTGATGCAAGCCCTCGACATTTACCGCAGCACTTTCAAGCCCTCAGCCCAACTCCAAAAACCCCACGCCATGGCCGGCGTCAACATCATCGCCGCCGACACCGACACCGAAGCCCAACACCTCTACACCTCCCTGCAAATGCGCTTCGCCGACATGGCAAGAGGTGTGCGAGGCTTCATGAAGCCTCCCATCGACGACATAGAGCAATACTGGTCCGGCCCCGAAAAACACCAAGCCCAACGCATGTTGGCGTGTTCATTCGTGGGATCGCAGGAAACCCTGCGGGGTGAGCTAACGGGGTTCATGGAAAAAACCGGCGTCGATGAACTGATGGTAGCAACAGCAGTCTATGATCACGCAGCGCGCTTGAGGTCGTATGAATTGCTGGCGGGGGTTTAACTATCCAATCGCAATCACCCCCAACCCCGTCATCCCGGTGAAGGCCGGGACCCCGCTAGCCACCGGGCGACCACTTGATTTGTAGTCACAACTGGACTACATTATTATTTATGACAAACGCCACAAATTACGTCCGCGCCCGCATTGACGAGAAAACCAAAATCCGCGCAACAGCGGCACTGGAAGCCATGGGCCTTTCCGTGTCGGATGCAATCCGTATGCTGATGCTACGCGTCGCCGATGAACAGCGCCTGCCCTTTGACGTAAAAGCCCCAAACGCCAAAACCATGCAATCCATTGCCGAACTCAAAGCCGGCAAGGGCAAACGCCATAGGTCGGTCAAGGCATTGATGTCGGACCTGAATGAGGACGATTGAATCCGCCAAAATTTTCCGGAAAGAACTAAAGAAACTCAGCGCACATCCTGATCACCCCAATCTCGGCGAATTGCTGGTCATCGACAAACCCCTCCCAATCAAAAATCGCGATCACCCCCTGACAGGACCCTACAAAGGCTTCCGCGACTGCCACATCAAACCGGACGTGGTTTTGATCTACAGCAAGCCCAACAAAAATAAGCCATGGCTCGCGCGGATCGGGACGCACAACGATTTGTTTTGAGATTGCGTAAAAAGGCGCAAACATTGGTTCTCACACACCAGGCCCGTCATCCCGGCGAAGGCCGGGATCCCGCTGGCTATTATATTTAATAAACGTGAGTTTCCCAAATGTTTTTGTTGATCGAGAAACGGAAAGCGTACCATTTTCCACTCATATCGACCAGTTCATCCGTTCTCCAATAGCTCTTGGAATGGAGTTTTCAGGTTGCAGGTTATTAGCTCGATCTGTTGTCATAAGAAAAAAACCCACATGAATTTTTTTCAGCTTTTCGATAAATTCGTCAAGTTCAACTTTCGAGACCCGGCAATTGGTTTTTTTGTCTTGGATGGCAAATCCAGCAAAATCTGGCCGAATTTTTGTTACAACTTTTTCAAGTTTTTCAAGCTGCGAAACATCAAAACCAGCAAATGAAGCTTTGACTTCACACAAGTAAACCCGTCCATCGACAGATGCCAAAACATCTAAATCGCCAAAAACCTTTTTGCTATCTGGCAGCGTAATTTCAACAGCCGGACAAAACATAAAAGACTCACTTGCAGAGTCGTAGAGCTTTGTCAGCGCCCAAATCACAGACCCCTGTGAAGAACCACTTGCCAACGAACTCGCGACAAAAGGGTTCAGCTTGAAATGTATGTTCTCGTTACCCTGTACGGGATATGAATTATCTCTGCCGCACACTTCGCAATAGATCGTTTCCGTTGCATCCCTTAACGAAACCCAGTTACCATGCTGGCACAGACTGCAAGTCCAATGATAACCTTGGCTAAGAAAACCGATTTCGCGAAGGTAGCTTATCGATTGTTGCAAATCCTCCCTGCCTCAGTTGTTTTTCTGCACCTCAGGAAAAAGATCAGAAATTTGTTTGAAACTTATTTTCGAGTTTTCTTTACTGTCTTTTTGAATCCAAGCAGCAGTCTTAGACAGCAAGTGCTTTGAATAGTCGTGATCTGGATTGTTTTTCACATTTTCCAAAATTGACGACATTGCCCTCATTCTCTTTGGGCTACACTCTGGCATTTTAGGGGACAGTTTCTGAATGATTGCAGCTAGGAAGTCATTGGACATAAATGCAAGTGCTTCATAAAGGTTGGCGAATGGTCTCATCACTCCTATGAAATCACGGCCTTTGTCGGAAATCGAAACGGGGCGGAATCGAAATTGATTGCGGCAGTCGAACTCGATGGAATTTGGATGTGTGATTGCAACTGCATTCAAAAATGACTCAATGTCTCTTGGCATAGTTATGACTGGGCGTTTCCAAGCCACACTTTCCCATATGCTCAAATCACCTTCTTCGGTTGGCCGCAATCGAGGTAGAATATCAAGTTTACGGTCTCCGTAATTTTCAATTTTGACGCTTTGCTCTAACCTCAATCTCCTTGGAAATGTCCATCGATGATGAATATTATCTGCGCGAGAGTGATCTTCAGCTCGCTCAATCCGCAAGTCATTTGCCCACGCCCCAACTGTAAGTGCATTTCGTGGCACGTCTTTCAGATGAAAAGGTCGAACACATTCAAGCGTAAACTGATTTCCGCTAAAAATTGTGTCAGCAGGTTCTTGATTTTCATGTTTCACCCAATTTGAAAGTTTCACTCTTTCGGTCGTGTAGTTTGCGCGTCTTTCCAACGAAGAGCCTAGCGGAATAAACACGCTCGAACTTTCCAAGCTACTGGACTTGCATTTCACACCCGGGAGAGCTGCAATTTCCTTTGCAAGCTTGCTGAGCTTACCTTCACTCAGCGTGCAGGATTTAAGTTCTACTTGTGCCGATTGATCGTACTGTGAATGCCGCCAATTCCGGCCCGGGGAAACAAGTGCCTTTATCCAGTCCGGAACCCCTTCATCAAATCTTGTTTCAGAAAATCGAAGTACTTCGTAGCTATAAGAAAACTCCACACTTTTGTATCTATGAATTGCGTTCCAGAAAAGCAGACGGTCATCAATTCCATCGCCAACTACTACAGTGAGATGATCGTCCCAACTACTTCTGAATTCAGTTAAAGCTTCAGAATACGGCGACCAAACATCTGAAAGCTTTGACATTGTCAATAGACTTGCGTCTTTGGAAACGCGTACTTCAAGTTCATTGACCGTATTCAAATACGTTATTTCGTCAGGCTCTTTGAAACGAGGAGCATATTTTGTTGCGGAACTCGGACGAAAGCTAAGGCGGGTTGCGAATGGGCTGATTGACTGCCCCACAAAGCAACGCTCAGCAAAATTGAAAGAGACACAAAAATCACGCGGAACTTCCGCGAATGACTCGCAGTCCAACAGAACTGGGTTTGCCTGTGCTCGATTTGCAGAGCGTCTCGAGATTAACGGAACAAGCGATGCCGCCCCAAGGATTTTTGCATTCGTCTTAATATTGTACCTGGGGTCAGCTTCGTCCTTTTCGTGTTCATATATCTCGCTAGGCGCAAAGCAATGGCCAATCTGCTTCCTCAATTCAGGATCAAGCTGAGCATAGGAGTAAATGATATCTGCATCCCAAAAATTGAGCAAATCCAGATATTCTTTTTTGATTGATTTGCCGTCTGACGGAATAATTGGAGTGCGTCGACCACCCCATCGTGACATGCAATTGTTGAAAATATAGTCGAGCAATTCGTGCGTGGGTACCTCAGGCACAAGAAAGGCAATTCTTATAGGTCTAGGGGTCGCTGTAACGTTCCTAGCTTGGCTGGTGATCCACAATTACAACGCTCCCTTCCGATGGTATTGCGAAACCTAAGCCGATTCCGATCTATCAACAATTGCTTTTGCAAATAGCTCTCCCCCTCACACATACTTCCGCCAATCATGCTGCTCCCTGAACCCCAGCACTTCCCTGATCTTCCTATTCGACAGTGGTCCCTCGAACTCGCCCATTTTCCGCGTCACCGGTGTCTTCGGCGCGTATTTCGCCAGGAACTTTTCTGTCGGCATATCAGCCGTGATCGTGTCATTGACAGCGTTGAACACCTGAAAGCCCAGTCCGTCTTTCTCCACGCAGAGATGCACGATCTCGCCTAAATCCCGCGCGTCAATATAGGTCCAGGCGTTGCGTTTCCGGCTCGTCGGGTCTTTCACAAAGCCGGGGAAGCGGTGGTATTCGTGCGGTTCGATGACGTTGCCGATACGCAGCGCATAGACGTCGGCACCATAGCGGGCGGCGAAGGCGCGGGCTGTGTGTTCGTTCAATTGTTTTGACAGGCCGTAGCTGTCCATCGGGTCGATCTCGTAATCTTCTTCCAGCGGGAATGTCTTGTAGTCGCGGTCGCCTTCGGCAAAGCACACGCCATAGGTGGTTTCACTTGACGCGATGATGACCTTGCGCACGCCCAGTTTCATGGCGGCTTCCAGCACATTGTAGGTGCTCATGACGTTGGTTTGGTACGTGAGATTGTCAGGCCGCATCAAAATGGCGGGTATGGCGGCGAAGTGCACCACGGCATCGGGCGGCGACGGCGGCTTGCCGTTCCCATAACCGTCATAACCAAAATGCGTGGTGAGCGCATTGAGGGCCTGGCCGCCATCGGTCAAATCCGTGATCAGGGTGTGCACACCGGGCTGGTCCAGCGGTTTCAGATCAATATTGAGAACCTTGTGGCCACGCTCCACAAGATGCGCCACTGCATATTTTCCGGCCTTGCCGGAGCCCCCTGTAAAGACAATGCGCTTGCCCATGTTCACACTCCTGTTTGTTGTGGAGATTGAGCTAAGCCTGCCGCGCCGTGATGTCCAGTGACGCCATGACGTGCCCACCGCTTCGGCTTTGGCGATCAAGCGCAAGTCTGCCTGAGTGCCGACGGCCTGGCACGACCGGATTTTCAGGCAAGTTGCTGGCGTCATCCGCAGAAGCGGGAGGCAGTTCAGCAAAAGGATCGCCAAGGCGAATAACATCATCATGATGTCAACCATGAACAAACCATGAACTTTGTCAAGGACTATTTTCGGAATTCGCGATAGATTTTATTCCTTTTTTTTTAAAATCAACATCAGCTATGTCTTGAGAACAATGGAACCCGTTCCGCTCCTGCCTTTGATGGCGGCATGGGCGCATGACGCGTCCGACAAGGAAAACACCCGTGGCCGGTCAATAACGATAGATCCCGTCTCGACCTGCTGAAAAAAACGCGTGGCATGACGCAGCACGTCTTCGCGGGTTTCAGTGTAGTGGCCATAGTTGGGCCTGCTGAGTGTCACCGATTTACCCGCAAGCATGCCAATGTCATGGGCGCCGATGTCCCCCGAAGCCTGGCCAAAACTGACAAGTGTGCCGCGTGACTTCAGCGCCTTGAGAGAATTCTGGAACGTGTCTTTGCCCACGGCATCGTAGACAACATCAGCGCCTTTGCCACGGGTTAAATCCATCACGACCGAAACGAAATCCTCACGCCCATAGTTGACAACGTGATCGCAACCTCTACTCCTGACGTGATCAGCTTTGGCGTCACTTGATGTTGTGCCGATGACTGTTGCACCCAGGGCCTTGGCCCATTGCACAAGAAACAGTCCGACACCGCCAGCAGCCGCATGAACCAGCACAACATCCCCCGCTTTGACCTGATAGACATCATGCAGAAGAAAGCTCGCAGAAATGCCTTTCAACAGAGATGCCGCCGCCAGTTCGTCGCTCAGAAATGCGGGGATGGGCACCAGCATATCCTGTTTCATCACGCGCATGTCTGCATAAGCACCGGGGGGTGCGCAGGCATAGCCAACCCGATCTCCAACATGCAGGCCTGCAATTCCAGGGCCTGCACTTTCAATCACTCCCACCGCCTCCATGCCGGGCACAGCGGGGGGCGAGACCAGATTGAAATAGCCGGTGCGCGTATAGACGTCGATGTAGTTGACTCCGATGTAAGTCTGCCGGATCCGCACTTCATCGGCTTGTGGTTTGGGCACCTGAATGGATTGCAGTTGCAACACCTCAGGTCCACCGTGAGACTGCATCACGATGGCACTGGCGCTGTCTCCTGACACAGGCAGAGGTGAAGGTGGTGCTGGCCGAGGCTTTACCTTGCCCCGGCCTTGCAACAGGTGTTTGATCGCACGGAAACCAGATTCATAAATATCTTCAGCAACTAGTTTCTGCAGCGCCTTCACGCGTGATTGCGGGGCCATAAACTTCGAGCGCCATTCCCAATAAGTCTGCTGGCTATCGGTTACTGGCAATAAACCGACCCGCGCCACATAACCCATCAGCGGCAGCGGCGCTTCGATAATACAATATTCGAATGTTCTGTATTGATCCGACAATGACAGCAACTGTTCGCGAATGCGCGAACCATCGGCCAATTGAAAGTTCCGCACCGCACCAATCATGTCCGACGGTGTGCTCTCTTCTACCCGGCTTTTTGCAATGGCGGGATGCCATGAGTCGTGGCCGTTGAAGTCGCGTAGAAGTGCCCAAACTTGCTCGATTGGCGCGTCGACAATTGTGGAACGCCGGACTTCAGCCACGACCAAAACGTGACTTGAGTGCAGTAAAGGCTGACTGAAAGATGTTATGCCCAATATCGCGGATTAACGTGGCCTCATGATCCTCAGGCGCATCAAAGGTCGCCTTCCATGTGGCGAGCGTTGCATTGCCATCGGTAATCGGAAACAGCGCCAAGGTGGCGATATAGTTCTCAACATCCATCGGGCTTTCGAGAATGGAGTAGGTGCAGCTCATGTCATAATCCGACAGGGCCAGCAGCCGCTCCCTGATCTTGCCACCGTCTTTCAATCGGAAATTCCGGATGCAGCCTACTTGATCCGCCAGCATGTTCTGTTCAATGCGGCTTTCGGCCACGAAGGGCGTCCAGTCCGGAAGCGCATTAAAATTGCGCACCACTTGCCACACCGCACCCACTGGAGCGGCGATCACGCTCGACACAAAAACCTCAGCCATCAATCATCCCGATCATCATCGACTGGTTTGGACTTGCCCTTCTTCGGCTTGTCCTTCGTCAGGCTGGCAATGTCTTTCGCATCCCGCAGCACATCTGTCATGCGGCCAAGACTGCCACCTTCAATGCCGATGTCTTTCATCAGGCTGTCGATCATCGGGGCCTGAACACGATACCGCAGGGCGGAGTCAATCACTTCATCGGTCACGTTGCGATTACTTCCGCCAGCACCGTTGAGGCCATCGACATGCAGGATCTTGATGCCTTCAATATTTTCCAACGGGCGAACACTCTCGCGCACAATGCCTTCCATCTTGTCGAGCAGCTTGAACCGATAGCGCGATTGGCGCGACCCATCGGATAGCGCATTTTCCGCATCCGCCATTTGCTTGTGGCCCTTGGCATCCACTTCATATCGCTCAGCCGCAGACTTGGCGAGAATCTTGACGGAGTCGGCCTCGCCTTGCGCGGTGATTTTCCTGGCATCGGCAAAAGCAGTAGCAGCCTTCTTTTCTGAATCTGCTTTCGCCGTCACCCGCAGAGCATCACGTTCAGTTTCGCGCTGGGTGTTGATGATCTCCGTCAACTTGCGGCGTTCTGCAATTTCGCGTTCACGGGCTGTGAAGGCCTGCTCCTCGGCCTGAACCGCTTTTGCGCGGGCCGTCTCAGCACCCACAATCGCCATCGAACGTTCAGCAGATTTTTTTGCAAGGTCGATGGACTTTTGCAATTCGGCTGTTTCGACAATCTTGTCCTGCTCCACGGCCAATTGCCGAAGATCACTGTCGCGCACGATGCGGGCCTCACCTAAACCGCGCTCTGTTGCGATGCGGGAGCGTTCTATTTCTTCGCCCGACGCAATTTCTGCTTCTTCAAAAGCTTGCCGCTTCGCAATTTGCAAAGCCTCCAGTGCCCGCTCCCGTTCAAGCCGGGCCTGATCTACAATCCGCTCTTGCGCAATGCGACCCGCTTCAAGTTCGCGGTCGGTGACCACATCCATGCGCTTCTTTTCAGCTTCAGCTTTGGTCACTTCGACTGATTTTGCAGCGATGACGATTTGCTTTTCAAGTTCAGCCAATTCGAGTGAACGGCGACGTTTGACTTCAAGTTCCTTCTCATCGCCCATACGGTCTATACGCGCTTTTTCGAGAGAGAGGCCGAGGGCAATCTGTTCACGCTCTGTCAACTCCCGCGTTTTCATTTCGATTTCTTCAACCGAACGGCGGCGCGCAATTTCGCGGCGCTGTGTGTCTTCTTCGTTTTTGATGCGGGCTTCAGTGATGCTGCGCTCTTGCGAGAGACGCGACTTTTCGATTTCCTCGCGCGAGGCCAATTGTGCGAGTTCAGACTCCTGATCACGAAGCGCACGTTCCTTTACCAACTCGGAGCGTTGCGTGGCGCGGCGCACTTCGATTTCCTGTTCTTGTGCCAGCTTCGCGTATTCACTTTCACGATCAATATCGAGCACCTTGCGTTGTGCATCAAGATTCTGATTGCGGATATCAACCTGTGTGCGCTGCTCGATTTCATTGCGCATGCGACGCCGCGCTTCGATGGATTCAGTGAGTTGAGTCAGACCTTCCGCGTCGAATGCATTTGACGGATCAAAAAATTCCAACCGCGTCTGATCAAGATCAACAATGGCCACACTTTCAAGATCAAGTCCGTTCTGCGCCAAATCCTCAGATGCCATTTCCTTGACAAGTTGGGCATAGTCCTTGCGGCGCTCGTGCATATTCTCGAGAGTCATCTGTGCGGCCATCGTGCGAAGCGCACCAGCAAACTTGCCTTCAAGCAAATCCCGCATGCCCGCTTGATCCAGCGTGCGACGGCTGAGAGTTTGTGCGGCAGCAGACACAGCTTCACGTGATGATCCGACCTTCACAAAGAACTCGGCGCTGACATCAACCCGCATGCGGTCCTTGGTAATCAGGCCTTGCGTTTCGCGACGGGCCACATCGATACGCATCACGTTCATGTTCACCGGGGTGGTTTCATGCAGTACCGGAATGACGAAGGCACCACCATTCACCACAACCTTTTCACCACCAAAACCAGTGCGCACAAAGGCGGTATCCTTGGTGGAGCGACGATAGAGCCAGCGCAGAATATAGACTGCGATGACAATGATGATTGCCGCGATGATGAGCCAGAGGATCAATTGTCCCAGTGCCTGTGCTGCCATGATAGTTAACTCCCTGTAACCCGCCTCACCCGAAGGTGATGGCCTTGAATTTTCGTGTTTGTTCTGTGAGCGCCACTTCCGTTGGCAAGCGTTCCATGGAGGACGCGCCGTAGAAGCCGTGGCAGTTTTTGGTGTTCTTCAGAATGAAGCTTGCATCCTCAGGTGATGAAACGGGACCACCATGCACCAGCACGATGGCATTCTTGTTCACCCGCAAAGCCGCTTCCGACCATGCATCAACGATAGCGGGGCAGTCCTGCAATTTGAGCGAAGTCTTGGACCCGATTGAACCACCAGTGGTCAAACCCAAATGGCAGACCACAATATCAGCACCCGCCTTCGCCATCGCCGCAGCTTCGTCAGTATTGAACACATAAGGCGTGGTCAGCATGTCTTTGGAATGGGCCAGCGCCACCAAATCAATTTCCTGCGAATATGACATGCCTGTTTCTTCCAGATTGGCGCGGAAGGTGCCGTCGATCAGGCCGACTGTCGGGAAGTTTTGAATGCCTGAGAAACCAACAACTTTCAGATCATCGAGAAATTTGTCAAACATGCAGAAGGGGTCGGTGCCATTGACGCCGGCAAGCACAGGCGTGTGCCTGGTGACGGGCAAAACCTCTTTCGCCATATCCATGACGATGTCATTGGCGTTGCCATAAGCCAGTAGTCCGGCAAGTGAACCGCGACCGGCCATGCGATAGCGGC
>CAXTLE010000006.1:0-30804 GCA_964244855.1 uncultured Aestuariivirga sp.
TTTCTTGCAAGCTGTCCCCGACCTTCGCAGCGTTCGAAGTTCAGGGACAGTTTGCGAAAAAGCAAACAGTCCCTTCTCATATCTCACAATTACGGTGACACCCCACCCAACCCCCTCATCCTGAGGGGTTGTTTTTTGAAATTCTGAAAGCAAAATACGATAGGCCAATATGAAATATTCTCCGCTATGTTTGGTAGAGCCATCGCATGTGGCAAAGGAACCTCATCAGCCCTTCGGGCAGCTTCTCCAGGGGAGAAGCGACTGGGTGGTGGTCCTCCCTCATGTTCAGAGATCCGGCGAGGTCTCACAGCTGTCGCTTCTCCCCTGGAGAAGCTGCCCGAAGGGCTGATGAGGTCTTTTGGTCAGTTACGGTGACAGTGCATTAAATCCAATCTGCAAGCCGCGTCAAAAGCCGACCTTGCCTTCAAAACCATCACAACACCCGCTCCACATCCGTATGAGCAAAATCATCGCCTTTAAACAACAGCGGCATGGCCTCGACTTTGCTGGCACTATATACCATGCAGTCGCCAAAATTCAGTTGCGCCGGGTGTTGCTGGCCTTTGCCGTAGGTCAGGAAAGCTCTGGCCGCCACAATTGCCATTTCCTCCGTATACGGAATTATTTTTGTGCCGAGTTGACGCAAGAATGCATCAAGTCGCTGAATGGCGGCTTCTGATGTCTTGCTGGACAGCACCATTGCTGCTTCCAGGTATGTTGGCGTTATGATCAGCGTTTTCGAAGCCCCGGCAATTGCTTCGCTGTAGATATTGGACTCTGGTTCATTTCGCAGGATTGCAACGATGACTGATGTGTCGATGATCATCGGCTGGGAATACCGAACTCGTCGTATCCCAGAACCTCATCATCGGTCATGGTTGAACCATTGGTCGGAAGGGCGGCATAATCAGCCTGGATTTTACGGATAACGCTCATCCTCTCTTCAAACTGGGTGTCGGCTTGAAACCGCCCACGATATATGCCTTTCTGGCGCTCCAGCTCCCGCCTTAGCCCCTCAAGTGCCGCCTCAGTGATGGATTTCCCCGTCAGGCGTGCCAATTCCCGTGCGGTATCTTCAAATTCCTTGTTTTTGATGCTCAATGCCATATCAGGTACCTGCTATAATCTTTTATATAAGGTATCAAACCAGCGCTCCCCCGTCAACCCACGTCGTCTCCCTGGGATGTGCCATAGCAACACTTGCCCGAGACTTGCTGGGTTGATTTCTTCTGGATGGATTTCTGGAGTATTGCGGTTTCTAGCAGAGTGACCGCGCGGTGTCAAGCACTTTTTTCCTGCGCTGGAAAATGGGATTAAAACCCAAAAGGCACCGCCCTCGCGGGCAGTGCCTTCTTTCGTGTGCAGGGTCGTTGTTATCAGGAGAAAATAAAATCATCCACATGCAACTGCGGCAGATGCACGCCTGTGAGGGTGAGCGTATCAGTTCCCGCAACCGTGAACACCACACCGGCTGCGGTATCGGCTACCGTATAGGCAGGTGCGGTGCCAAAGCCCTGCAGCCAGATCCGGTCGGTGCGGCCGGCACCTGCCCAGAAGTCTGTGATGGTGTCGTGGCCAAAGCCCGCGTTGAACACAAACACGTCAGCACCAGCACCGCCCGTCAAGATGTCGTTTCCGGCATCGCCGTAAAGATAGTCATTGCCCGCCATGCCGTTCAACACGTCATTGCCATCGCCGCCGGTCAAGCGGTTGGCACCCGCATCACCCGTGATGCTGTCGTTGTAAACCGAGCCCACAATATTTTCGACATTTACCAAAACATCGCGCGAGGCTTCGCCATATTTATTGACGCCCGTTGTGAGGTTGACCACAACGTGATCCCATGAGTCTTCATAGGTCACGGTGTCAACGCCGTCACCGCCGTCAACATAGTCATAGCCGCCGCCAGTGGCGATATAGTCATTGCCACCCATGCCGAACAGCTTGTCTTCACCTGCACCACCCGTGAGGCGGTTGACGCCATTGTCACCGATCAGAATATCGGCAAATTTTGAACCTGCAAGGTTTTCGATGGATTGCAACACGTCACCCTTGGCATCGCCGCCAAGGCCCGTACCCTTCAAAAGGCTGACTTCCACAGCGGCATCGGAGTGACGGTAATCAGCGGTATCATTGCCATCACCACCGTTCAGATAATCTGCACCGGCACCCCCCGTGAGACGATCATTGCCTGCGCCACCGAACATCTTGTCGTCGCCGGCATCGCCAAACAGCGAGTCATTTCCGGCACCACCATCAATCGCATCGCGGCCATCGCCACCCTTGATGGTGTCGGCACCAGAACCACCGTTGAAGATGTTATCAAAGGCATTTCCCGTCAGTGAGTCATCAAAATTGGACCCGTTGAGGTTCTCGATATTTTTCAACACGTCATTTTGGGCCCAGCCACCAAGACCAGTGCCTGCCGTCAAGTCGACGATCACGGCAGCATTGGAACCGGAATAGTCCACAAGATCGCTATCAGCTCCGCCGTCGATGGTGTCGCCGCCGCTGCTGCCATAGATAACGTCGTTGCCCTCACCTGCGGAGAGGACGTTGGCAAGTGCATCCCCGGTCAGAACATCGGCGAATTTCGAGCCTGTCACGTTTTCAATTCCAGACAGTACATCGCCTTCAGCGTCGCCGCCAAGTCCGGTGCCAGCGGTCAAATTGACAGTCACACCAAAAGCCGATGCAGAATAATCAGCAGTATCTACGCCGTCTCCGCCAATCAACTGATCAGCACCAAGGCCACCAGCCAACACGTCGTTTCCAGCACCGCCGTTCAGACTGTTGTTACTGGCGTTGCCCGTGAGAACATCGGCAAATTTCGAACCAACAAGATTTTCAACATTGTTCAAATGGTCGCCATCGGCAAATCCGCCTGCGCCCAAACCTGTGACGAGGCTTACGGAGACTGCTGCGGTCGAATTGGTGTAGTCAACCACATCGTTGTCGGCACCGCCGTCAATCATGTCGCCGCCGCCGCTGCCGTAGATCACGTCATTGCCAGCGCCAGCTGACAGAACGTTGGCGAGGGCATTGCCGCTCAATATGTCGACAAACTTTGAGCCGATGACATTTTCAATACCATCAAGAAGATCACCTTCAGCGTCACCGCCAAGGCCAGTGCCGCTTTGAAGACTTACAGTTACGCCCGCACCCGAAGCAGAGTAATCGGCTGTGTCGACACCGTCGTCGCCGATCAGTTTATCGGCCCCGGCGCCGCCTGCAATCATGTCATCGCCAGCGCCACCATTGAGAACGTTGGTTCCCGCATCGCCAACCAGTGTATCGGCGAATTTAGAACCGATGAGATTTTCGATGCTTGAAAGCGTATCCAGTTCTGCATCGCCGCCAAGACCTTTGCCCGAGGCGAGATTGACGGTTACGGCAGCGCCTGATCCGGAATAGTCGGCGGTATCACTGCCATCGCCACCCAGCATGGCGTCGGCACCTGCGCCGCCGACCAGAATATCATCGCCAAGGCCACCATCCAGTTTGTCGAGGCCAGAACCACCGTTCAAACGGTCAGCACCATCGCCACCCGCCAAAGAGTCATCGCCGGAACCACCTGACAAAATGTCTGCACCCGCACCGCCCGCCAAGCCATCATTGCCATCGCCGCCGCTGAGCCAATCCGCACCATCGCCACCGTCGAGGCTGTCATTGCCTGATCCGCCGTCGAGCTGGTCATCATTTGTGCCGCCGTTGAGCGCGTCATCGCCTGAACCACCAGAGAGAATGTCGTTGCCAGCGCTGCCTGCAAGTGTATCGTTGCCATCACCGCCTGAAAGTTGGTCAGCACCGTCACCGCCAGTCAGGTTGTCGTTGCCTGAGCCGCCGTCCAGCTGGTCGTCATTGGCACCGCCATCGAGCGAGTCTTCGCCTGCACCGCCGGAGAGTACGTCGTTGCCAGCGCCGCCTGCAAGCATATCGTTGCCGTCACCACCTGTCAGTTGGTCGGCTCCATCGCCGCCGTCCAGCGTGTCAATGCCTGAACCGCCGTCGAGTTGATCATCATCGGCACCACCGCTGAGCTTGTCGTCGCCTGCTCCGCCCGAAAGCACGTCTTTGCCGGAACCGCCAGCAAGTGAGTCATTGCCATCGCCGCCAGTGAGTTGATCAGCGCCATCACCGCCGTCCAGGCTATCATTGCCCGAACCGCCGTCCAGACTATCATCGCCAGCTCCGCCAATCAGCGTATCATCGCCTGCTTCACCGAAAAGTTTGTCGTTGCCGCCGCGTCCGTCCAACAAGTCGTTGCCACCGCGACCATAGAAAACGTTGTCAGCATCGGTGCCCCAGGATTTGTCGTTGTTGGCACCACCAATGAGATTTTCAATATTCGCGAATGTGTCGCCCCAGTTGTTGGTGCCGGTGGCCAGGTCGATTTCCTGGGCATAAATATCCAAACCAGCGATATCAGCGGTGAAGGTATCAATGCCTGTGCCGCCATCATATTTGTCGCCGGAGACTGACCACTCCACAACGAATGTATCATCGCCAGCGCCGCCGAACATGACGTCATTGCCGTCGCCGCCGGTGATGGTGTCGTTGCCGTCACCGCCGTTCAAAATGTCAGATCCTGTACCACCATCCATGGTGTCGTTGCCAGCATCGCCATTCAGAATGTCGTTGCCGCCATTTCCGTGCAGAATGTCGTTGCCATTGCCACCGTTCAGCGTGTCATTGCCTTCGACCGATGCGACCATCACCGAGGTATCAAAAAGTTGATTGCCCGAGGCTTTCACGTCAATCTGCTTGCCGTCGAAAAACAGCTTGTGGGTTCCGGTATTGGCGCTGGGCAGCGTCACATCTGACAGGCCAGGAATAACGAGGGTTACCAGCACCCCACCATTGTTGCCGCTGCCTTGCGAGGCCGACTGAAAAGTTACAATCTTGTCGGTGGTGCTGGTGTTGCGGATACGCCAGACGCTTTGGCTTCCAGCAAGTCCCATGGAGGTGAGCACCAGGCCGTTGCCCGATGTGGCGACTGCGCCCGTGTAATTGGTTGTGATTGAGCCTGACCCGGCGAAGGCCGTGGCGTAAGAGACTGACCCGTCGCCTTCCAGCGTATCGTCGCCGTCATAGCCATTCAGAATGTCATTACCGCCCAAACCGAAGAGCAAGTCGGCTTTGGCGCTACCATTGATGGTATCGTTACCGGTTGATCCGTATACTGTGCCGCCGCTTGTTGGCGCGTTATAAATTGGCATTTTGAGCCCCTGTTGGGTTGATCAGGGACAACTATCAGGCGGCGGCTCACCAAGGACTTACGGGATTACTTCAATTTTTTATGAATAGTTGAAAGCGATTGCACTGGTTAACACGTCGTTGCGGAATTAGGTTGCACGTGCCGCGACCAGCACAACATCATCGGATTCCAGCGACATGCCAAGATGCAAACCAGCGGATTCCGCCAGTAATTTCGCATAATAAGGCTGCACCATGCGGGCATCAAGGGTATCGATTGGGGCAACGCCGGTTAAAACGTCAGCCATCGCTTGCGGCACTTTTGCGCGCTCGCCCTTGGCTGAAACGCTAAAATCACGACCTTCCACAGCGACTGTTACCACACCGCCGCGGGGGATTCCGGCCATGGCAAGCATCAACATGTTTAAGACCAACTTAACTTCCGCCTTCGGGCGGTTCTCGCGGGGGGCTTGCCAATCGAGCCTGATTTTTTCGTTGCCGACGAAGTCTTTTGCCATTTCGCCAGCTTCGCCCATATCAATTTGTGCTCCGGCAGAACCGGAGGCGCCAAAGGCGATACGGCAGAACTTCAGTTTCGCGGTGGCAGTTTTGGCCGATGAGCGCACCATGTTGAGCGCCGTGGCCTTCATCTCGGCGTCAACTTCAGGATCGTCCATCAATTCAAGGCCATTGGCAATGGCACCCACGGGTGAGATAATATCGTGGCAGACGCGCGAACACAACAGTGCCGCAAGGTCAAGGTCTGACAGTTTCAAGTCCATTCTGAATATTCCCCTCGGTCGCAAAGCAGTGATTCGTCACCGACCTATAACAAATCTTCCGTATTATTTCCGCATTGACGCGTGAAGTCCCTCTCAGCCATAGAGCCGCCAACCGAAGGTGCTTTACCCATGTCCAGCATAACGTCCAGCATTACCCCCTCTGCCGATCTGTCCAAGCTTTTGCAACTGGCGCTAATGGCGGCGCGGGAAATCATGACGATATACGCCTCTGATTTTGCGGTGAGGGCAAAAGCAGATCTGTCGCCAGTGACGGAGGCTGATGCGATGGCTGAGAAAGTTATTCTCAAGGGGTTGAAGCAGCTTTGGCCAGAAGTGCCCGTACTCGCGGAAGAGGCTGCAGCAGCTGGCAATGTGCCTGATGTAGGCAATCGTTTCTTTCTGGTCGATCCATTGGACGGCACCAAAGAGTTCTTGTCGCGCAATGGCGAGTTCACAGTCAACATCGCGCTGATCGAAAACGGTCGCCCGGTGATGGGTGTGGTTTATGCACCTGCAACCGAGCAAATGTTCTGGGGTGAAACCGGCAAGGGCGCAGGCTTTTCAAAACTAAGGTCCGGAGATTCTCTCGTTGATATTAAGTGGAGTGCCATTCACGTTCGGCCAACGCCGGCAGAAGGACTTACCGTAGTCGCAAGCCGCAGCCATATGGATGCCAATACCAGCGCCCATCTTGAAACATGCAAAGTGAAATCATTGAAGTCCGCAGGCTCATCACTGAAATTCTGCCTCGTCGCACTAGGCGAAGCTGACCTTTATCCCCGCTTTGGTCGCACCATGGAGTGGGATACCGCCGCCGGTCAGGCCGTGCTTGAAGCAGCAGGTGGCAAAGTGTGCAATGTGGACGGCACGCCACTGATGTATGGCAAAGTCGAACGCGGGTTCGATAATCCGGCGTTTATTGCATCCGCGTAACCACCCCAGACCGGATACAAGGATAGCCATTGGTCTAAGGACCGGGGTCTTGCGCAGTTTTCCCAAGTATGTGACCATCAAAAAAAATCGGGATGGCTTACAGGGGGAGGTTTTATCATGTGCCACATGTTTGCGGGACAAGATCCACGGAATTATGCCCATGAAACGCGATCAGTGCGCTTGATGGGGCACACCACGAGTGTGCGGCTTGAAGCGAAGTTCTGGCGCATCGTGGAAGACATTGCCCAAGAGCAAAACATGACCTTGGCCCAGTTCCTCACCAAGCTTTACGAAGAGGCCTTAGAGATGCATGGCGAGGTTGGCAATTTTGCGTCCTTGCTGCGCTGTTGTTGCCTGAATTATGTGGCGAGCGATTTCGATCATCAACAGTTGCAAAACGAAGCGGCGTAGTATTCGGCTACTACCACCTCTTTCAAAAGCCCACTTAGCTTGCAGTACAAATCTGCTGAGGGCGAAATGCGATTACGGACCAATATCTATTTGGTATCATGTGTACTGTTGACGTTTTCCAGTCTTCAAGCTGCTTCGGCAGATGCAGACGGGGCCAAACTGTTCAAAAACCACTGCGGCACTTGCCATACGTTGGACTCGACCGCGCCCAAGCGGCAGGGACCGCATCTTGCAAGTTTGCTGCAGCGCAAATCTGGCAGCTTGCCCGATTTCAAGTATTCGCCTGGTCTTAAAGCCGCAGGCTGGCAGTGGACGCCGGAGCAACTCGATCTTTGGCTGACCGACCCGAAAGCCTTGGTGCCAGATACTTTGATGTCGGTTTACAAACAGAAAGACCCGGCCAAGCGCAAACTCATCATCGACTATCTCAAAACTGATCCGAAACCCTGAGAGTATAAAAATGGCAAAGTCCATTCACACAATGATCCGCGTCATGGACGAGGCAAAGGCCGTGGCCTTCTACGGCCGCGCCTTTGGTCTGCATATCAAGAACCGCTATGATTTCGACGGTTTCACTCTGGTCTATCTGCGCAATGCTGAAACCGAGTTCGAAGTTGAACTCACCATTAATCACGGTCGAACCGAGGCTTATACCCACGGCACAGGATACGGGCATTTGGCTGTGTCCGTCGATAATCTCGAAGACACGCACCGCAACATCGAAGGCTTGGGCTACAGCCCTACACCGATCAAGGAATTTCATCGCGAAGGTGCCTTGATGGCGAAGTTCTTTTTTGTGACTGACCCTGATGGTTACAAAATTGAAGTGCTGCAGCGTCATGGCCGATTTTTGTAACGAGACCAAAAACAACTGTTGAGGGAGGACTATTATGAGACTGATCGACCGGACTCCAAAAGTATCGCGCCGAAATTTTCTGCGAACGGGAAGCATCACTGCGGTAGCGAGTGCTGTCATTCCAGTTGCCGCCATCGGTGGCAAAGCCTGGGCCGCCACACCTGTTGCCGTATCTCCTGCAAGCTTTGCCACGCTGGTAAAACTGGCACGGGACATTTACCCGCATGATAAAATCGCCGACCAATTCTACGCCAAGGTCATGGAAGGCATTGACGCCAGTGCAAAGGATGATGCCGCCGTCAAGGCCATGCTGGAAGACGGTGTTGCTGCATTGAACAAGGCAGCCACTGACATGAAGCACCCCAGCTACGCTGAAATGCCAAACGAAGAAGATCGCGTTGCGATTCTGAAAACCATGGAAACCTCGCCGTTCTTCCAAAAGATCAGAGGCTCACTGGTGACCGGTCTCTACAACAATGAAGAGCTCTGGCCGATGTTTGGCTACGAAGGCGAAAGTGCATCCAGAGGTGGATACATCAACCGCGGTTTCAACGACATCAACTGGCTCTGAGGGGGAGAAAACATCATGGCTACTTTCGAACTGAATGACGCAAGTGTGGTTGTCATCGTTGGATCCGGCGCAGGTGGCGGCACCCTGGCAAATGAACTGGCGCAAAAGGGTGTCAAGGTTGTGTGCCTTGAGGCAGGCTCGCGCGTTGAAACCGAAGACTTCATCAACAATGAATGGGAAAGCTTCAGCCAGATCGCCTGGCTCGACAAGCGCACCACATCAGGCAGCTGGCGCGTTGCCAAAGACTTCGCAGGTCTTCCCGCCTGGATCGTGAAATCAGTCGGCGGTTCCACCACCCATTGGGCTGGTGCTTCTCTGCGCTTTCAGGAGCATGAATGGCGAGCAGCCACGACCTATGGCGCACTTGCGGGGGCCAACCTTCTGGACTGGCCGATTGGTCACGCTGAAATGGCCCCGTGGTATGACATGGCCGAAAAGAAAATGGGCACAACCGGAACGAACGGTATTCCCAGGCTTCCCGGTAACAACAATTACAAAGTCCTTGAAGCGGGTGCCAAGAAGCTTGGCTACAAGGAAGTGCACACTGGCAATATGTCGATCAATTCCGAACCCCGTGACGGCCGCGGGTCGTGCCAGCAGATTGGCTTTTGTTTCCAGGGCTGCAAGTCCGGTGCGAAATGGTCAACACTGGTGGCTGAACTGCCAAAGGGCGAAGCCACCGGCAATCTCGAAGTACGCCCCAACTCGCATGTGCTGAAAATCGAGCATGATGATACAGGCAAGGTGACGGGTGTCGTCTATGCTGACAAGGAAGGTGTTCAACATCAGCAGAAAGCCCGTGTTGTTTGCGTGGCTGGTAACACGATCGAAAGTCCGAGACTGTTGCTGAATTCAGCGTCCTCCAAATATCCGAATGGTCTGGCCAATTCTTCCGGCCAGGTTGGCAAGAACTACATGCGCCACATGACTGGCTCGGTTTATGCGTCGTTTGAAAAGCCGGTCTATATGTATCGCGGCACCACCATGGCTGGCATCATCCGCGATGAATCCCGCCATGACACATCCCGTGGCTTTGCGGCAGGCTATGAAATGGAAACCTTGTCGCTGGGCCTGCCCTTCATGGCAGCCTTCCTCGATCCAGGCGGTTGGGGCCGAGACTTTACGGCAACCATGGACACCTATGACCACATGGCCGGCATGTGGATCGTCGGCGAAGACATGCCACAGGAGACCAACCGCGTCACCCTGCATGCCACAGAAAAAGACCAATATGGCATGCCGGTGCCCAATGTGCATTTTGACGATCATCCCAATGACATTGCCATGCGCGAACATGCCTACAAGCAGGGTTTTGCTGTTTATGAAGCGGCAGGTGCGAAGAAATCGCATCGCACCCCGCCCTATCCGTCCACACACAATCTCGGCACCAACCGCATGAGCGAGAAAGCGAAAGACGGCGTGGTCAACAAGCACGGCCAAACCCACGATATCGCCAATCTGTTCGTGTCTGACGGCAGCCAGTTCACCACAGGTGCATCAGAAAATCCAACCCTGACAATCGTCGCCCTGGCCTGTCGCCAGGCAGCCTTCATCGCCGATCAAATGAGCAAAAACACAATTTAGTTTGCCGCCGAAGAAAATTCAAAACCCTGCCATTGCCCGGCGGGGTTTTTTTCGGCAAAGCGGACGACCAGATCAATTTTGTTTCAAGTAAAATTCACCCGTTGAACTATTTACGGTTTGCGGCAACTGACCGCCGTCCGTCATCTCGGACACTGTCGTCCGCACCCGCTTGAACATTGTGTCGATTTCGATGTTGGGGGTTTCGATGTGTTTCAGCAGTGCAAGTGTGAAGGGTGAATCGGCGGCTTCACCGTCGGCGGCCACTTCATTGGGCTGCGTGGCAAAGGCGATCAACACACCCTCGGCTTTCATATCGGCCAGGCCTGAGCGGTTATCCACGGCGCGGCTGGCAACTTTGGCGAGTTTCAGTTTAATCGATCGGCTCAAGGGATTATTGCGACAGGCGTCCAGCACCATCATGCGCATGCCTTTGACTGCCTTGAGATCTTCAAGAATTTCATCAGCGGCAACAAATTTGTGCTTGAGGTCGGCTTGTGTTTCGAGTGAGCCGTCAACGGGCATCAAGTAATTAACACCATCGACCTGCATGCCATGACCTGCGTAAAATACAAAAGCCGCATCGGCACCTTCTGACTTTACTGCAAAACGGTACATGGCTTCAGACATATCAGCCTTTGTGGCATTGGTCGCCAATACAACATCAAAACCAAGTCGCTTCAGAGACGCCGCCATGGCATTGGCGTCATTCACTGGGTTGGCCAACGCCATGCCGTCCGTGTAAGCACTATTACCGATAATGAGGGCGACACGACGTCCTAGGGGCGCTGGCTTAACGACTTCGGGCAGTGTGGCTGGAATAGCCACTGCGTTTTGAGCAGCCCCGACTGCTTCTGCTGTTGGCAGTTTCTCTTGCAGTTTAGCAACGGCAGGCGGTGGAGTAGATTTTTTGATCAGAGCTGTTCTGGCCGCTTCAACATCTGCCAAGGTCTTTTGGGCATCTACATCATCGGGTTTAAGCGTCATAGCTTTTTGCGCATCCGCCAATGCGCCTTGCAGGTCGGCAAGCGCGAGCTTCGCCACGGCGCGTTGGCGGTAGTAGCTGGGATCTTCCGGGTTGATTTCTATGGCCTTGCTGAAGTCTGCGATGGCCTCTGCATTTCGGCCCTTGGCAAGCAAAGATGTGCCGCGCTTGTCACGGAAACTGGAGTCGTCGGGCTTGAGTTTAACAGACCTGTCACCATCGGCAATCGCAGCATCCAGTTCGCCAACCTGCCGCTTGATCCAACCTCTTGTCGCAAAAGCGTCAGCATTATCAGGGAAACGCTTCACCAGCGCTTCGGCTTCAGCGACAGCTTTTTCGACTAGTCCTAGAGCATGATAGCTCTCGATGCGATTCGCGTAAGCCAACACATATTTGGGATCCAGCTTTATGGCCTGATTGGCGTCGGACAACGCCTTCTGGAATTGCTTCAGGTTCTGAAACGCGGCGGCCCTATTGTTCCAACCGTCTATGTTTTTGGGATCAATCTTGATTACCGCAGAAAAATCTGCAGCAGCTTTTTCATAGTCTCCCCGCCTAAAATAGATGATGCCGCGGTTGTTGAACACGAAGGCGTTGCTGTGATCCAAAGTGATGGAAGTATCAGCATCTTTCAACGCCCTCACAACGTCGCCCGCTTCCATAAAGCCCCAGCCTCGATTACCATAAGCAACGGCTCGATTGGCGGCAGACTGTTTCGGATTGTCGATGACCTTGCCACAAACGGTGATCACAATTTTAAGGGCTGCACCATCGCATGCGGCATAGTCCTGCTTTGCACCTGCAAAGGCACCGGATGAGAGGCCAAAAAGCAAACCGCCCAAAATCAGTGATACAAAGCGTTTTTGCATGTAACGGCCTCCTGACCCAACAACGTAAAATTCTTATCCCTTGATATTGCCACAATCAAGCTGAACGGCGGCTGAACCTTCTTTCCCTTTCATTAACCACGTCGAAACCTCTATCGCCCTAAAACCTCAAAAGGACGGAATCCCGCCTCTGGATTGCCGCATGTACCGCACAGTGTCAGAGGCACACATTCGACGAGGTTGCAGCATGATCCGCAGAGCTTTATTCGCCACCGCCATTTTCACAAGCGTTGCCGCCATTGCAGCGCCTTCGTTTGCCCAGCAGACCGGCAGCATTTCCAAAAAGCAGCGCCGCAGCACAGAAACCTATTCCACCGAAGAAATCATGACCAAGGGACATGAGGCTTTTGGCAAGGCCAGCCGGGGCATTGCGCAAGCCGTTGAATATGCCTTCCAGTCGCAAGGTGAACCCACAGCCTATATAGTTGGCGAAGAGGGTTCGGGCGCCTTTGTTGGCGGACTTCGCTATGGCGAAGGCAAGATTTATTACAAGAATGGCACAGAACAGAAGATTTATTGGCAGGGCCCATCGATTGGCTGGGACTTTGGTGGCAATGGTTCACGCACCATGGTGCTGGTCTATGGGTCTGACCAACCGGAAGATCTTTACGACCGGTTTGCCGGTGTCGAAGGCACCGCCTATCTTGTGGGTGGTGTCGGTGTGAATTTTCAAAAGCGCGACAACATTACTCTGGCCCCTATCCGCACAGGTGTTGGCGCAAGGCTTGGAGCCAATATCGGCTATCTGAAATACTCCGCCAAGCCGACTTGGAACCCGTTCTGATCCATCCCACGAATTAACCACAGTTCAGCACTGGCAGACGCTTTAACTTTGCGTTAAGCCTGTGTGGTCCGCCCTTTGCAATTTGGCTTCTATCGATGGCTGAAGGGGCGAAGTGGGTGGTGTGATGTCTCAAACTGAGACTTTATTGTTATTCGTGTTGGGTTTTTGCGTAGCGCTTTTCGTGGTGCTGCTGTTTGGCCGGGGAACCTGGGCTTTGATCGGATCCTGGTCAGGCTGGCGGGAAACCCGCAAGGTGCCGGCGGCCATTCGAGAATTGCAAGCTGAGCGCGATGGTTTGAAGGCTGAAAAAGCCATGATGGCCCAGAAGCTTGAGGCAACCCTCAATGATATGAAAATGCGCATGGCCGAACAAATGGCCGAAGTCTCGCGTAACCGGAACCGCTTGCTTGACCTCGGTCAAACCTTGAAAGAGCGCGAGTCCACCATTGGTCATGTGCAGTCGCAGTTCGAAGACAAGACATCGCAGGTCAATTCGCTGCAATTACAAATCGAAGACAACGTCAAAGCAATAAACCTCGCTTATGCCAAAATGGCCCAGCGTGAAGAAGAACATGGCAAAATGCAGACAGTGCTGAAAGAGGCACAAGCCACACTCATGCTGCGCGACGAAAAAATCCGCATTATGATCGACGAATCGCGGGCCTTTCGGGAATTGGCAGGCGAAAGAACTCCAGAAAATGCCGGAAGATCTTCCGTGTCGGAGCGGCCATTTCAAGCCCCGGTTCTGGTCACAGCAGCAATCGGAAACAGTTTCGAACAGCGTTTTGCGAATATCAGCAACGGCAATCCAGTGCTTGGGCTAGAGACTTCTACGATCTCCACTCAAACCGTTGACGATTTTGAAACGGCAGACAAGCAAGACAAAATAGACCGAGGCGTCTCTAACGTATTGTCTCTGGCCGAACGTGTGCGAAGCTTACAGACTGGCATGAAAAAAGGCTGAACAGCTGGTGCTCCCTACGGGAGTCGAACCCGTCTTTGCAACGTGAGAGGCTGCCGTCCTGACCGATAGACGAAGGGAGCGTCTCACATCATTTAACGACGCATTGGCTGCAGTATCAAGGCTTGTGACTGCGCAGGATGACTTTGCGCTTAGCCACGTCGATAACGAGAATGTCTTTATCCGTGGTGATCGCAAGGGTGTTGCCGTCCATGGCCATCAGACGGATGCTGGCCGGATCAATGCCCAAGTCGATAACAATATCGGTTTCAGGCGGTGCGGGTGGCTTGTGAGTGGCTTTCCAGATGATGCCACCGATTAGCCCCAGGAACAACAACACCAGCACCACGCCCATGATTTTGACGAGCCGCAGCAGCGCCAGCGAAGGTCCTTGATGGACGGGGGGCGTCTCTGTGCTATCGCTTGCCATATGACTTCATCTCCTGAACACTTGTCCGCCGTTTCCGATCAACCCGAACGCCTTGACCGCTTTTTGGCCCGCAGCTTCCCCGACATCAGTCGGGCCCGCTTCCAGCGGCTTATTGCCGAGGGCCAGGTGAATGTCGAGGGCAAGGTTACAGATGACTCCGGCCTCAAGTTAAAGCCATTACAGCGAGTCGATATTATCGTTCCACCAGCAAAACCTGCTGAGCCCGAGCCGGAGCACATAGAGCTGGATGTGGTATTTGAAGATAAGCACGTCATCGTCATCAACAAACCCGCTGGATTGGTAGTTCATCCAGCAGCTGGCCACGATAGTGGAACCTTGGTGAATGCACTTCTTGCACATTGTGGCGACTCGCTATCTGGAATTGGCGGCGTTAAAAGGCCGGGCATTGTGCACCGCTTGGACAAGGATACATCTGGTCTTTTGGTCATTGCGAAGAATGATGCGGCACATCAAAGCCTGTCTGACCAGTTTCAGGCCCATGGCCGTGACGGCCGTTTGGAGCGGGCCTACCTGGCCTTTGTCTGGGGTGTGCCGCAGCGGCCCGCTGGCATGATGACCACGGGCATTGCCCGTTCCACCACCAACCGCCAAAAAATGGCCGTCAGTACCCGCAGCGACGCCAAAGAGGCGATAACTCATTATGAAGTTCTGGAACGCTTCGGCGACATCGCCAGTTTGGTGCGCTGCAACTTGGAAACCGGGCGAACCCATCAAATCCGCGTGCACATGGCGCATATCGGCCATCCATTGTTGGGGGATGATGTCTATGGCGGGGGCTTTAAATCGTCGCTCGCAAAGCTCACAGAACCTGCACGACATGCCGTTAACGCATTGAAAGGACAGGCTCTTCACGCCACAATGCTTGGCTTTGAGCACCCAAAGACAGGCAAACCGCTGCATTTTGAAGCACCCCTTCCCGAGGCCATGTCACAACTTCACCATGAATTAAAGCTGCAATCCCTCGGGAACAAACCTGCGTAGTCGAGATTATCTAATCTGCAACTTCTTTTGTGTCTTTAAAATCCAAAACCCGTTCCTATATCACTGGGATCGGGAGCCTCCCTGGAGCGGGGAGGGAAAGGAAATACAATGGCAAAGTCCGTTTCATTACCAGCAATTGCTGCTGGCGAAGGCAGTCTCAATCGTTACCTGCAGGAAATCCGCAAGTTCCCCATGCTGGCACCTGAGGAAGAATATATGCTCGGCAAGCGCTGGAAAGAACACGGCGACACTGAAGCCGCCCACAAGCTGATCACAAGCCACCTCCGCTTGGTAGCCAAAATCTCAATGGGCTATCGCGGCTATGGTTTGCCCGTAGGTGACGTCATCTCCGAAGGCAATATCGGCCTCATGCAGGCTGTGAAGAAGTTTGAACCCGACAAGGGTTTCAAACTCGCCACCTACGCTATGTGGTGGATCAAGGCGTCAATACAAGAGTTTGTCTTGCGTTCCTGGTCACTTGTAAAAATGGGCACCACTGCGAACCAGAAAAAGCTGTTCTTCAACCTGCGCAAGGTCAAAGGTCAGATCCAGGCGCTTGAAGAAGGCGACTTGAAGCCCGAACACGTGAAGATGATCGCCACAAAACTGGGCGTAAACGAGGATGAAGTCATCTCGATGAACCGCCGTCTGGGTGGCGACACGTCATTGAACGCTACGCTTCGTGCCGACGGTGACGGCGATGGCGAATGGCAGGATTGGTTGGTGGATAGTTCTGATAGCCAAGAGGAAGTCTTGGCACAGAACGAAGAGACTTCGATGCGGAACTCGTTCCTCAACGAAGCCTTGACCAAACTCACTGACCGCGAACGGCGCGTTATCGAGGCGCGCAAGCTGCAAGACGATCCGGCAACACTTGATGATCTGTCGAAGGAATTTGCGGTATCACGTGAACGCATTCGCCAGATTGAAGTGCGGGCATTTGAAAAGCTGCAGAAAGCCGTGAAGAATGCGGCGCAACGTGCGCTAGCTGGACCACGGGCTGCGCTGTCGGCTCCGGCGATGTAAAGTTATGGCTCCGGGTTGTACCGGGGCCATTTAATTTGGAATCTGGCCACCCATCATATTGGTTTTCACCACCGGCCCTGAGAATATCTGAACCGCATATACATCCTTGCCGCGGCTGACCACGCCAACCGCCATTGTCACATAGGTGCGGTTCACCATATTCTTGCGGTGACCGGATGACTTCACCCATTGCTGCACAAGTGCCTGCGCCTTTGCGGAGTCAGACAGTTGACTGTTCCTTAGCCTCGCCGCATTTTCGGCCATTGGTGCCAAAAACATCTGGCCTTGGTGAAACGCCCGAATGCGGGATTCAAAATCGTAGCCGTTGCTCGACACATGCCCCATGCCGCCTTGCAGCAACAAGTCCATGGCCTGTGCCCTCGACGCCCTCACCAAAATATCGTTGGCAGGCTTTAGGGGTTTCAGGCCCTCGGACGAAAGATAAGCGTTGGTAGCACGGAAAACTGCGGCTTCCAGATCCGCGCGAACTTCAGCACCGTGTGGCGGTGAAGCCAAAATTCTGTCGGCAAACTGAACATAGGTTTCACGGGCTTCGGCCTGTCCGGCAACCACAACAATCAGAAGAAGAGCCAGCGCAACGGCCTGCAACCCGTCACGCGAAAAACGAAACAAGCTGAGTATTTGCAACATATTTTGGCAATTGGCCCTCAAAATTTACGACTGCTTCACATCCCGCCCGTTAAGCTTTGTGTCAAATGATTTGCATCGGCGCTTCCAGACATGTCCACTGACCTCCAAACCGAACTCGAGCAACTGCGCCGCCAAAAGGCACGGTTGGAAGAGGATGTCTCCCGCCTCTTGACCATGGACCAGTTGACAGGACTGCTCAACCGTTCAGCCTTCATGTCGAAAGTTGACGCCCATTTCAAGGCAGCGGGCGAAAATCCGCCACTGGCCACCATGATTGAATTCGGACTGACAGGTCTACCGCGCCTCGCCGGATCGTTGGGCCGACATGTCGGTGACTATGTCGTATCAGCACTCGCAGCGCGGCTGCATTCGATTGCCGAAACCAACACGCTGTGTTGCCGTCTGGATTATCGCAGCTTTGCAGTTTTCATTCCGGTGCTCACAGATCCATTGGAAGCGATGACGCGTGCCAAGTCCTATCTCAGCCGCTTGGTCGAACCGATTGACTGGGTTGACCGCAAACTCACCATTGAGATCGGTGCCGGCGTTGCCCTGTCGAGTCATGCCGAACATGACGCTGTAACCCTGTTGCAGAACGCGGGTCTCGCCTATAAGTCGGCGACCGAACGAGGCGGACCAGGCTATGCCTTCTTCAACCCAACCCTGTCGCAAGCATCCCGCCGCAAGGCAGATGTCTTGTCCGCCGTGCAGGAAGCTTTGGAGCATCACTATCTCAGTTTGAACTATCAACCCTTCTTCAACAGCCAGTCCGGCGAGTTGTCGGGCTTTGAAGCGCTGTTGCGCCTCAAGCATCCCGCCATGGGCTTTGTGTCGCCCGCAGAATTCATTCCGGTAGCTGAAGATGCGGGGCTGATCAGCAAAATCGGCGCTTGGGCCATGGCGGAAGCCTGTCGCACCGCAGTACACTGGCCGCAGCATTTGACCGTCGCCGTCAACGTATCGCCAGAACAATTTCTCGATGGCACCTTGATGACGGACGTGCACAACGCTTTGGAGCTGTCGAGCTTCCCCGCCTATCGGCTTGAAGTCGAAATCACCGAAAGCACCATGATGGGCGACGCTGATGCGGTACTGTCCCAACTCGAAGCGCTGCGCGAAATGGGCTGCCCGATCGTACTCGATGATTTCGGTACCGGATATTCCAGCCTCAGCTACTTGTGGAAATTCCCGTTCTCAAAACTGAAAATAGACCGGAGCTTTATCACCGCCATGGAACAAAAACCAAGGGTGCGGGGCATGCTGTCGTCCATCATGAGCCTCAGCCGCAATCTCGGCCTGAAAGTCACGGCCGAAGGCATCGAAACGCCGGAACAGGCTGCCATCATTCAGGACATCCAATGCGACTATATTCAGGGCTACCTCACGGGAAAGCCAGTGCCAGCTGAAGATATTTCAGCCTTCATCATGTCACGCTTTGCCAAGCAGATAAAAGCCAGAGTGGCCCCACAAGCTTCACCGCAGGCACCCAGCATGAAGCTGGGCAGTGGTTTTGGTTAAGCCAACAAACAAACGTCTTTCAGCGTCGATTGGCCTAATACGCGAATGATTTCGTGTGAAACAATTTTTGCGTTCTCAGCAGAATTAGCGAGGCCCTGACTGAAGGGATAGCGTTCCAACATTTGCGGCAGGGCCAGGCAATAGATTGATGTCGGCCTGGCTGTGGCGGTTTCCAACGTGAATGGTGCTTCAACATGGCTTTTGTTATCTATCAGTGAGTTGACAAGGGATGGGAAAGGAAGCTCATTGAGGGGTGCTGCACTTTGGCCGCGGGCATCAATGAGAACGTCAAACCTCAAGGTTTCCTGTCCGGTTTCGACAATGATACTACCGTTGTCCGCATTGCGGAAATCAGCGTCGTCGCCACTCGCCTTCAGTTCAAGAACATTGGCATCAAACATGGCGATTATCCGGGCCAGTGAAAGATGGGGAACGGCGGCGTAGCTGTCGGCAAAGACGGGCAGCAAGGTTTTTTTGAAGAGTGCATAATCATCCTCATCCAAATTGCGCAAAGCGCGGTCAAAGTTTTCATGGGCGCGCAACAGAACATAGCGGTAGGGAATGGTTTTTCGTTCACGCAAAGACTTTCTCGCTGTGTAAAAATCAAGTTTTACTGCGGCAAGCCCTCCGAGTTCTTTGCGGCGTTTAAAGTAGGCAGCAGAAAATTCTTCAATGTTGCGTGATGCCAGTCCCAGTGTTTTGACATAATCAGGATCGGAGTGAGCCAGTTCGTTACATAGCATTTCAAACAGACGATCTAACAAACCCTCGCTTCCGTTTTTGACCTCAGCGTCAACGGCCTCTCCGGAAAACACTTTCAAAGGTTGGTAGGGAAATGGATAGTAAAAATCGCCTTCGGGCATTATCCCGTCTTTCGAGACCATGGTGATTTTCAATTTGCTGGAAGTTTCGCTTGGTTGCCACGAAACATTTAAACTTTCCTCGATGAATTCTCCGTGTGTGGTTCCAAGTGCTACGACGATGTCAATTGCAGAGAGCGATGATCCCAGAATTCCTATGTCGCCGGCTTCAAGTTTTGTAATGTTTGTATAGGGCCATGGCGACAAAAGATTGGCGTCTTTCAACTTTGGTTGAGCAGGCCATGAATGACCCGTTGCTATTATGACGTGATCATACTGGGTGTTGGTTTTAGCTTTGGACGTGTGAAGACTGACGGCACCTTCATTTAACGGAATGATATCGGTTATCTTTTCGCCGGGTTTCACCTTCACACTATGGCCTGCGGATTGCGCTTTTTTACAGAGATCCTGAAACTCGTCGGCAAGGAATTCACCGATCAATACGCGGGGATAGAATGCACGCGCACTCAGCTCATGCGAAGACAATTCCCATTCACTCAGTTCACGCTTGGGCAGATGTTCCAGCCAATCGATCAATGACCTGGTGACAAGCGGGATTTCCTTGCTGAATGCATTGCACAGCATGTAGTCCGCATTCATGTCGTTCCGATAAGGCATGCCCTTGCCGACTTCGGTGCTGGATTCAAAAATCGTTATGTCCAACTGGATTTTGGATTCAAGGACATATTTCAAGGTGTAGACAGCAGTTGCGCCCGATCCGATTATGGCAACTCTATTGTTTTTCATGCAGCGGCGTCACTTTCGACGGTTTGAGTAATTTAACGCCGACCATAAAAACTGGATCGAGCTCGTCTTTAGCGCTGCCTGCCGGTTTTTTTACCACCTCGCGTCATTGAGGGTAGCAATGCCGCCAGTGCGATGCCAACGCCCAGTCCAACAGCCCCCAGCACCAAGGGCCGTTCTTCCATCATGGAATAGACAGACTGTCCTTGTTGACGCAGTTCACGTGTAGTGGGAATTTTCGGCATTGCGCGGCCAGCGTTTGCGGCGGTATCGTAAGCATCCGCAATAACGTCTTTGCCTTGACGAAAGAGTTTGGCTGACATGCTTTCGCCGCTCTCAATCCGGTTCTTTGTGCCAAATGGCCGTCCAGCCTTGGCTTTGCTTTTTACAGCTCGTGTTTTTTTAGGGGTTTTACTCGCAATGTCAGATGCGCTCTGCACTGTTGAAGTCGCCATGATCATCTCCTTTTTATGTTGAACGGACAAGGCGGGATCGCTTGCCGTGCTTCGGGTTTTTCGGTGATTGAATTGCGGGTTTTGTCATCAATTGTCTGGCCAACACATAGATTCCGCCAAAAGCGGCCAGCAGCGCGAAAGGGTTTTTCCTGGCGCGGTGGTCTATGTGCTTAAGAACTGCAAAATCCGGATCGACAACGCGAATAGCTTCATCGAACAGATATGCGGGCCTGAGTTGTGCTTTGACCGCAGCAATGTTGGAAATGAAATCTGACTGCTTTTGATCTGCTGCGAGTCTGAGTTCGGAAATCGATTTCATATCCCGTGCTCCGAACCTTTGCCCGCCATGTCAGCCCAGCGCTTTACCACGGAGACGACACCCAACTCAGCATGAGCGAGGCGCCACGCCCACCAACCTGCTCCGGCGGCTAAGATCACAAGCACAAATGCGAGTATTCCGGCGGCATTGGCCAAGCCGCCAACGAGGGGTGCAAGCAGCGAAACCAGAAATAACGTGAACAACATGATCGCAGCCAAACCAGTTCCCACAACCAAAGCAGCGAGCACAAAAATCACCACAATGCGCCTGCCGTCAGACACAAGCTCTGCCTGCGCAAGTTCGGCTTCAGCAGCTAGCCAAGATTTTCCCGACATCGAAAACCTGCGAAATGTGTCCCGCAGGCTTTCATGGGGTTGATCGTTACGACGCTCTTGCAGCGACATGGGAAGTGTCTTTTCCATTGGCTTTCGCCTTCTTTAAGGTCACCACAGAACGCTTGCGGCCGACAGGGCGACCCGCTTTTTTGGCTGGAGTTTTACGAACTGGACTGTCGCTTGTTTCGCTTATGCCTTCACCGGTAAGCAGCTTGGTAAAACCGTAGCCCAAGGCAACTGCAAATGCGACAGTGGACAGCGGGTGACGCTTTGCGAATGCAGCGCCGTCGTCAACCATCTGCTCCAATGTGTTTTGAGCAACGTACTCCGAAAGATATTCCATCTGATCAGCGGCCGATTCTATATATCCCTGCACACTTGGAATATCCGAAAGGTCCTCTGAAAGTTTGCGTGC
The DNA here is from genome assembly GCA_964244855.1 of uncultured Aestuariivirga sp. Classification (GTDB taxonomy): domain Bacteria; phylum Pseudomonadota; class Alphaproteobacteria; order Rhizobiales; family Aestuariivirgaceae; genus Aestuariivirga. The sequence continues at coordinate 21,703 of CAXTLE010000006.1, forward strand.
CGCGTCTGCGACTGATGCAATTTTATCAGCGCCCGCTGACTGACGGCCACGGAATAAACTGCCTGCTATTCCCAGCACGTCACTTTGCAGATGTGGCGTGGAAGCAGACCGGGTGAAGCGGCTGAAAATTGATGGCCTGTTGCGATAGGATTTGCGTGCCATGGGTTTGTCCTTCTGAAAATGAACTCATCAGGGCCACAACGTCCTATTTCGCATTTGGTTCCAAAACAGCAGGAACCACATCTCCTAAAGGCTGCAAACCACCACAGCTCAATCTTGAAATGGATCGCGCATCAAAATCGTGTCGTCGCGCTCTGGTGATGTGCTGAGCATGGCGACGGGGCACTCGATCAGCTCTTCGAGAAAGCGCACGTATTTCACTGCCTGCCCAGGCAGATCATTCCACGAGCGCGCGCCCGCGGTTGTGCCTTTCCAGCCTTCGAAGCTTTCGTAGATTGGCGCCACCCGTTTCTGGGCTTCTTCAGCGGCAGGGAAGCGTTCGATTTTTTTGCCGTCGAGCATATAACCGACGCTGACTTTGATTTCTTCGAGGCCATCAAGCACGTCCAGTTTTGTCAGTGCGATACCCTGAATACCTGAGGTTTTGATGGCTTGGCGCACCAGTATTGCATCAAACCAGCCGCAACGACGCTTGCGTCCGGTAACGGTGCCGAACTCGCGGCCCCGCTGACCGATCCATTCGCCAACGTCATTGGCTTGTTCGGTTGGGAAGGGCCCGGAGCCGACGCGTGTTGTATAGGCTTTGCATATGCCGAGCACGTAATTAACAGCCGACGGTCCCATGCCGGTGCCAGCTGCTGCCTGTCCGGCCACCGTGTTGGAGGACGTAACATAGGGATAGGTGCCATGGTCGATGTCAAGAAGAATGCCTTGCGCACCCTCGAACAGAATGCGGTTGCCCTTCTTGCGGTGCTCGTCCAGCAGGTCCCACACAGAATCGGCATAGGGGAGAATTTTTGGTGCAACCTCGACGAGGTCTTTCATGACTGAGGCAGCGGTGATTTCTGCCACGCCCATGCCACGGCGAAGCGCATTGTGATGTGTTAGCATACGGTCGATTTTCGGGCCGATCGTGGAAAGGTCAGAAAGGTCATTGACACGAATGGCGCGGCGGCCAACCTTGTCTTCATATGCCGGGCCAATGCCACGGCCTGTCGTTCCGATTTTCCCGTCGCCCAAGGCTGCTTCACGCAGTTGATCGAGTTCACGGTGCAGCGGCAAAATCAAGGTGGCGTTGGCGGCGAGGCGCAGGTTTTCGCGCGAGATCGATACGCCTTGTGCACGCAGTTTTCCGATTTCGGAATCAAGCGCCCAAGGATCAACGACAACGCCGTTGCCGATGACTGACATTTTGCCGGGACGTAAAATGCCCGAGGGTAGCAGCGAGAGTTTATAGGTGGTGCCATTGATAACCAGGGTGTGGCCTGCGTTGTGGCCACCCTGAAAGCGCGCCACCACGTCAGCGCGTTCGCTCAGCCAGTCCACGATCTTGCCTTTGCCTTCGTCGCCCCATTGTGCGCCGACCACTGCTACGTTTGCCATTTCAGGCTCCCTGTTAGACACGAAAAACGGCTCCGAAGGATTTCACCTGTCGGAGCCGTTAATCGCTCTTACAGCAATTTATCGATGGTGCAACCGCTGAAAACGCTACTCCACAACACTCACCTGCATGCCTTCGGGCCAGGATATTTTATAGCCTGTTTTCAAGCTGTTCTCGCCCTGTGGCTCCAGTGTGAAGTCCCAGGCCAGCACCCCGCGCTTCTTCTCCAGGTCGCGGGTGGTAGGGGGAGTCATGACAGGAATCTCGGTGATTTCGATGTCTTTGGAGGCGGTGAAGGGCACGCGGTCCACCACGCGCACGGCCATGGCTTGGGTGTGCAGGTTTTTGACAGTGATGTCCCAAGCGCGTTCATCCATGTTGGACGAGGTGAGAAAACCCTCTTCGCCTGCAACGCGCTTTACTTCGGAACGGGTGACTTTCAGCAGGTCATCAGCACCAAAACCAAGTTCGGCCTTTTCGGTTGGGTTGAGCAACGGCATGCTGCCTTGACCAACGTAAACCCCTTCCCTGAACAGATTGACGATGCCACCCAACTGAGGACCGGAACCTGCGACAGTGAAGGCGGCGGAGAGATAGGCTGTGGTGTCAACACGCGGCACAACGATTGCTGAAAGCGTCGCTTCAACTTGACCTGAGGTGATGCGGACTTTTTTGCTCTGGCCCGCGTTGTCGACGCTAACACGACCTGCGATGGCGTAGGTGGCCTGGAAGCCTGCTGTTTCGATTTTTGCCTGACGCTGCCCGACGAGTTTGGGTTTGGCGAGTTGCAGGGTCCTGGAAACAAGGCGACCTTGATCTTTTTTATCAAGTTCTGCTTCGGCTGCGTCCATGACAGGTGCAGGTGCTGCAACAGTGCTTTCAGCATAGCCGGCCACTTGTTGTTCGAGTTTGGTGATTTCCCAGGCCTGCAATTCAGCAGGGGCTGTGCTGCCACTTGGACGCGCGGTTGATAGTGTCAGCACCACGTCCTTCCAAACTTCTCCCGTGTTCTGCGTGACTTCACCACGTTGCACCAACTCCAATGATGGTTTTGTCTTGCCGTCACCTATCGTCAACCGGGCATCATAGAATGGCACCCAGGACGCTTCCTGCACGCGATAGGATATGCGCAGCGAACCCTTGGCCGCTGCCGTCGCTTCGACATTCACAACCACTTCCGTGCGATTTTCTTCAGAGGGTGCCGATTCATCGAGCTTGGCCGAGAGTTCATTCACCTTCTCATCAATGTCGCGCTGGCGGCCTTGCGCTTTCATCACATCTCTGGAGAGTGCTGCCAAACGCTGGCCCACCACGTCCAGCAATGATCCCAGTTGCAATGCATCAATGGATTTTGTCGTGTCAGTTGTCGACTGCGGCACCAATTGCTTTTCGGCCAATCCGTATAAAATATTACGCTGCTGGTTGAGGTCCGCCACGGTCTGATCAAGGCCCTGGCGTTCGACCTGCAAATTCTGAATGTCTTTTTCCAGCGACTTCCGCTGCGCGTCGGTATTCACAGCACCCAGGTAATGATTGCGCGTATCAACCGACCCCACCTGCAAGTCGCCTTCACCGGCACCTTCAACGCGAATCGATTGTGTGTCGATATTCTGCGGCAAATCCGTGAGGATCAGGCTATGGCTGCCTGCGGGCACGTCATAGGCCAACTCGCGCACCACGTCAGCGCCTTGCGGAAACACTGTCACCGCATCAATATGCGAGCTTGGTGAAAACTCTGCTGCTAACACACTTGTGCAGCAGGTGGTGGCCAGCAAAAAGCCCGCAAGTATCAATTTCATCGTCATTCTCCCATTGTTCCCAAATCCCTCGCAGAACTTGAAGACTGCGACAACGGCAATTCTGTGGTGAGGCAAAGACGGAAAAGTGTTAGCCATGAAAATTCTCTCAGTTGACGCCGACGCAAAACACGGCTCAAAACAAGCTTCGGGGCATTAATCGGTAGGTGATCATGAAAACACGAAATCTCGGACTTGGACTTTTTATACTACTGGCAACATCAACGGCAAGCTTTGCCGCTGCCACACCTGATGAAGCGGCGCGCATTCAAGCGACCTTCCAGACCTATATTGGAGCTGAGCCCGGTGTGGTTACAGTGACTGTCGCCGATGATGGCTATGACATCGCACTTGATCCAATGCCTTACCTCAAAAAAATCACCAAAGACGGTTTCACCGCCAAATTTGACGCATATCATTTAAAGGCCGTGTCCCAGGGCAATGGCCTCTGGGCGGTGACGTCTTCTGCGCCCTATTCAGGATCAGCCTCGGCACCGGGCATTCTCTCCTTTGCCATGGAAAGCCCCAAGGTCGAATGGAACGGTACCTATAACGACACGCTGTTCACATTCATGGATTCAAATTACAGCATTTCAAATCTCAGCATTTCGCAAAATCAAACTGATCCCAACAGCAAAATTGCCACCAGTTCTAAAAGTGTGATTGAATCCATAACGGGCAAAGGCGCTGCAACAGATGTGGGCAATGGCCTTGTCGACACCGAAGGAACTGTCGCAATGACCGGACTGGTCTCTGCCACAACCATGGAAATGCCCCCTGAAATGGTGCAGGCGGGCATGCCCAGTGTCAATTATACGGCCAACATGGCGAAAGGCACTTATGTCTCCAGTGCCAAGGGCCTCGCGTCGAAACCACTGATGGAAGTTGCGGCCTTTTTTGTATCGCACCCCACGAAAGAGCTGGTTGTCAAAGACCAGGCGATACTGAAGGAAAAATTGCTGGCAGCGTTGCCGCTGTTTGCATCGCTGAAATCTGATGGTACGTTTGAGAATCTCTCCGTTGATACAAGCTATGGTAAATTCGCCATGACGGGTGGCGGCAGCAATGTGAGTTTGAACGGCGCTGTCAAAGATGGTCGCGCGGCTGAAGGATTCGAAATCAGCGGTTTGACAATGCCCGAGAGTTTGCCGCTGCCGCCGTGGAGCAAGGGCCTCATCCCGACGAAATTTAAACTGGGCTTCGAGTTTTCGGGTTTTGACGCGGAAGCACCCGCCCGCAAATTCATCACCGAAATGGATGTATCAAAAGACGAGCCGGTTCCCCCGGGATCGGAAGCAGCCTATCTCGCCGCCTTTGCGCCAACCAATGGCGTCAAGCTCACCATTCCTGCTGGCGAGATTACAGCGGACTTGTTCAGCCTGACCTATGAAGGCACCTCGGACATCAGCTTTGCAGGACTGCCAAAAGTAAACGCAAAATTCCGCATGACCGGCATGGACAAGGTGATTGCACAATTGCAACAGGCCGCAACTGACCCAACAGCCCAACAGGGCATGGCCATGCTGTTTGCTGCCAAGGGCATTGGCAAGGCTGATGGTGATGCGATCACATGGGACGTGACCATGAGTGCTGAAGGCAAGCTGCTGGTCAACGGCACTGATTTCTCGGCGATGATGGGAGCAATTGCCCCGCCACCACAGCAATAAAGAAAAGGGACAGTTTGCTCTTCCTTGCAAACTGTCCCTGATTTCATCAGCGGTTTTAGATCAGGGACAGCTTGCGATAGAGCAAGCAGTCCCTTTTTTATTTACGACCAAAACTCATGGCAGCCGCTGGAACTGCAAGTCCCGCAATAACCGCCTTCACGGCGTCACCAAACAGGAACGGCGTCAGACCCCAGCCAATTGCGGCTTGAGCGGCTGCACCAGCGTCCATGCCTTGGGTTTTTGCAGCCCAGATACCCAACCAAATCAGGCCTGGAACATAAAGCACAATAGCGCCCGCAATTGTTGCCAGTATCGATTTCAGGAACGTGTTGGCCCAGCCTGAGTCAACCAGCTTGCCGACGAGATAAGCCGCGAGAATAAAGCCGACGACATAACCCATGGAGCTCGCTGGTAAGAAATAGTCGAGCTTGGCATCAGCAATGCCCGACTTGCCACTGGCAAAGAACGGCAAGCCAATGGCACCTTCAATCGCATATAGAAAAAGCGTTGCCGCACCGAGACGTGCACCGTAAGCAGCACCGACACCGAGCACTGCAAGCGTCTGCAATGTCATGGGCAACGGCCACATTGGCACGGTGATTTGCGCAGCAGCAGCGACGAGCAAGCTGCCCGCCACAGCCAGCACGACATTGCGTATGAGATTGGATGATCCGGCTTGCGGCCAGATGCGGTTTGCGAGTGTTGTATCAGCCATTATGGTCCCTACCCTGTTGATGTATTGACGCGGTTTTAGTGGAGTACATTCGGCAGCGCAACGGTGTTCCCTCAGGAGAAGGCGATAATGACTTGCCCTTTCCCGTTACTTCCAACGGGAGAGGGTGCCCGAAGGCCGGGTGAGGGAGGGATGACCCTCACGTCACAAGCAAACTCAACACCTCTTGATGCAGATGCGAGGCGGGATCGGCGAAGTTATCGACGATCGTGAAATGATTGGTTCCCGCTATAGATTCGCAACGCGATGTGAGCTGCCCCCAAGCCTTGGCCAAATGCTGGGCCTGGGCATGGAATTCCTCTGGCTCGTCGTCGCCCACCGCCAACAGCATCCTGCAATTGGTCTGCGGAACAGTTGCCAGCAGATTTAATTCTGCCGCCGTGTCCGTGGTCAAACGCAAATCGGTGTTGACGCTGGTGTGCAGCAAGGGTGACACATCAAACACACCCGAAAGCGCAACAATCGCCTTGATCGGGTCAGACGGAAGCCCCCGCGTTCGCCAATCTTCTGTTGCATGCAAAGCCGCCAGATGGCCGCCTGCAGAATGACCACTGACAACAATTGTATGGCGCTCATCGGCATTTAGCACACGCGTCCACAGATAAGCGAATGCACGCAACACACTTTCACGGATGTCGTTCAAGGCAACATCAGGGCAGAGCGGATAATTGATCAGCGCGACCGATATGCCACGCTCGAGAAAATGCTCGGCGATGAAGGATGTTTCCAGTTTGGAATGTGAGCGCCAATAGCCACCATGGATGAACACCAATGTCGCCCGTGCATTGGGTGCACGAAACAAATCGAGATTCTCACGCGGATGCGAGCCATATTTGAAATCTGTCATCGGAGACAGATTACTGCGAAGTCGGATCGAACACCTGCGCCAGCCGTCAATAATCTCCGTCGCGTTATCCACGGAGAGGCGCGGATTATATTGATATTCATACCAGGCGTCATCATGTGTCATTGGGCTGTGGCTTTCATCGCGCGTGCGAGGTTTTGGGTGTGGATGGCGCGGTAGGGTTCGAACATATTCACCCATCCGCGTGACAAGGGTCCGGCGATCAATTCTTCCAGCGGTTGTTTCCGCAATATTTCATCATCACGGCAGCGCTTCAGCATCCGGATATATTGTTGCTGCGCCTTGATCAGACCCTTGTCGTAACCACCCGCTGCAATAATGTCAGGGTCGCCGTGGTTTGGTAGAATGAAGGCGGGTTCCAGCTGCGCCAGCCGGTCGAGGTCAGTCAGATGCGTATCAAAAAATGCAGGCTCACCCACATAAGTAATTGTGTCTTCCATCGTGTCGCCCGCCAGCAGAATATCACGTTCGGGAATCCAGATGACTGTTGCATCGTCACTGTGGATATTCGCCTCGATCAATTCGACCGCGATTTTACCAACATTCAAAGTCATGCGGCCACCAAACATCCGGTCCGGCAGTACCAAGGGATTAATCGATGGTGGGCCGTGATGTGTACCGTTTTCGATTGTGGTTTGATTTTCACGCAGATGCATGAAGGTTCGGCGATTGGCAATCACCGGACTGTCAGCAAACACATGGGTTCCCGCCACATGGTCCAGATGCCAATGACTGAGGACAACGGTGAATTCCGTCACACCACGCGCCGTCAATGCATCGCGAATGAACTGCGCATGCGGCACGGAAACGTGGGTGTCATAAACCAGCGCATATTTGCCGCTGACAATCGCATAGGACGCAATGCCAAGAGACAGCGCCCCATCATCCACCCAATTATGCTCTGCCATAAACTGATGCCCCTCAACGCGACCATCATAGAAGGCGAGAATATTGGGGTGGGGTTCGAGAATACGGAGATGCTTGAGGAGAGTCGTGGTCATGACCTTGGATCAATAGGCGTAATGCTCCCCAAGTCCAATACATCCTCAATATGTTTGGCAACAGCCAGGGTCTTGGCCTCAGTACGATTGGCCGTGATGATCTGCAAGCCAACGGGCAAACCGTTAGCCGTAAACCCACAAGGTATCGACATGGCAGGGCAAGCGCAAAGCGTGGCCACCGCGACGATCAGCAACCAGTCGACATAGGTTTCAAATTCAACCCCGTTGCAATGCGTCACAAAACGCTGCACCACCGGGAACGGCGGCACTATGGTGGCCGGGCACAGCAACGCATCATAGTGATGCAGAAACTCATTCATGCGGTGGAACAAAACGCCGCGCTGGCTCTCCGCCTTGGCAATATCAGCACCCGTCAATGCCAAGCCTTTTTCGATATTCCAGATCACATCGGCTTTCAGTTCGTCCCGGTGATTGAGTAGCAATTTATGCATTCCCGTGACAAAGCTCAGTGCACGGAGGGTTTGGAAACACTGCATCGCCTCATGCATATCCGGATGCGCCTCGTCAACAATCACGCCACTGGCCTCGAGCCTCCGTGCTGCCGCTTCGACTATGGACGCCACTTCAGGATCAACCGGCGTAATGCCAAGGTCACGCGAAAACGCCACCCGTTTCGGCTTCCAATGATTCTGCATCACCGATGAGAAGGAATGTTTTTCTTTGGGCAATGACAAGGGACCGCCGCTTTCGAAACCGCTCATCGCATCCAGCAATAGACACAGGTCGGTGACATTGCGGGCCATCGGGCCTTCTTGCCCCAGCGTGCCATCGATCTTGCCAACAACTGAAGCTGCAACCCGTCCCGGTGAAGGCCGCAATCCCACCACGCCACAAAAGCTGGCAGGGTTTCGGAGCGATCCTCCCATATCAGAACCATGCGCCACCCAAGCCATGCCCGTGGCCAGTGCCACAGCCGCCCCACCTGACGAGCCTGATGGCGTCATAGCCGTATTCCACGGATTGCGCGTAATGCCAAACACATCATTAAACGTCTGTGCCCCTGCGCCAAATTCCGGCGTGTTGGACATGGCATAAATCACTCCCCCTTCACGCTCCAGGTGTTTCACCAAAATGTCCGAAGCAGGTGCCACCCGATCCGCATATATGCGCGACCCTTTGGTGGAGCGCACCCCCTCGACATCCGTCAAATCCTTGATGGGGACGGGAAGCCCCGCCAAAACGCCACGCTCCGTAACAGGGCGCCGCATCAATTCCGTCGCATGTCTGCGGGCGCGGTCAAAGCAAAGTGTTACCAAGGCATTCACCGGCGCGTTCACGTCGGATATGCGCTGCTCCAGCGCTTCAAGACACTCCAGCGGTGAAACGGCATTGGTTTGCAGGCGATACACCACGTCCACCGCATTCATCCGCAATAACTCATTCATGTCAAATCACACTCACAATCTGGCCCCACTGAATCCCGTTGCTGACTATGGGTCAAGCGCATTAGAGTGCTGG
>CAXTLE010000007.1:0-29653 GCA_964244855.1 uncultured Aestuariivirga sp.
GACATTCACATGAATGTCGAGCAACGTTTGCGTGATCTGATCGGCACTCCGGCAGGACGATTGCACACGGCGCGCTCCCGCAATGATCAGGCGGGCACCGATTTCAGGCTTTATCTGCGTGATGTCGTGGACAATGTTGACGCGGCTTTGGCCGCCCTGCAACTCGCCATGGCCGAACAGGCGCAGCAACATGCCGCAACCATCATGCCGGGCTTCACCCATATGCAGGTGGCGCAACCCGTGACCTTTGGCCACCACATGCTGGCCTATGTCGAAATGATCGCAAGGGATCGCGGACGTTTTGCCGACGCCAGAAAACGCATAAACCTCTCGCCATTGGGGGCGGCTGCCTTGGCCGGAACGCCCTATCCCATTGACCGCGACATGACCGCGAAGGCTTTGGGCTTTGCTTCGCCAATGCGCAATTCCATGGATGCAGTGGCGTCGCGCGATTACGTCATGGAGACACTGGCGGCAGCAACCATTTGTTCTGTAAACCTGTCGCGTCTTGCCGAAGAAATCGTCATCTGGTGTTCGCAGCAATTCCGCTTCATTGCCTTGTCGGATAAATTCACCACCGGCTCCTCCATCATGCCACAAAAGCGCAATCCTGATGCGGCGGAATTGGTGCGGGCGAAACCGGGTCGAATCTTGGGTGCTTTTACTGCATTGTCGATGGTGATGAAGGGTCTCCCCCTCACCTATTCCAAGGACATGCAGGAAGACAAGGAACCCACCTTTGATGCTGTGGATTCTCTGGCGCTGGCCATCGCCGCCATGGAAGGCATGGTTCGTGATATGAAACCCAACAAGCAGGTGATGCATGACGCTGCATCCTCAGGCTTTGCCGTGGCAACCGATTTGGCCGACTGGCTGGTGCAATCTTTGAACCTGCCCTTCCGCGATGCCCACCATGTCACGGGTCGTGTAGTAGCCTTGGCTGAATCGAAAAAGCTGAAACTCGATCAACTCGCCCTCACCGACCTGCAAGCCATCGAACCCAAAATCACCAAAGACATTTTCAAGGTACTCACCGTTGAAAATTCGGTTGCTTTGCGCAAAGCACTTGGCGGAACATCGCCTGCAAATGTAAAGCGTGAAGCAGCGCGCTGGATGAAACAATTGAAGGGCAAAGCCAAATGAACAAAATTACTCTCACACTTTTGATCGCCCTCGCCCTCGCCTCCTGTGGTGTGCGCGGCGATCCCGAAGCCCCTCAATTCACGCAAAGCCAATAATCCATGCATCACTTCGACTATCGTGACGGCATTCTGCATGCCGAAGACGTAAACCTTTCCGCCATCGCTGATGAGGTGGGCACACCTTTTTACGTCTATTCCACCGCCACGCTGGAACGACATTTTCAGGTTATGGACAAGGCCTTCGAAGGCACCGATCATTTGATCTGCTACGCCATGAAAGCCAATTCCAACCAGGCCGTGATCAAAACCATGGCAGCACAGGGTGCCGGCATGGACGTGGTGTCGGAAGGTGAATTGCGCCGTGCCCTCATGGCCGGTGTTCCCGCCCGTAAAATTGTATTTTCCGGCGTGGGCAAAACCGCGCGCGAAATGGCACTCGCCCTGAAAGAGGGCATCGCCTGTTTCAACGTTGAGTCAGAGCCCGAACTCGAACTGCTCTCCGCCGTGGCCAATCGCGTGGCCCAACGCGCCACGGTATCAGTCCGCGTCAACCCCGATGTCGACGCCAAGACTCATGCCAAGATTTCGACAGGCAAAGCCGGGGATAAATTTGGTATTTCATGGACGCGGGCCCGCGAGGTCTATGCCAATGCGGCCAAACTGCCGGGCATTGACGTGGCGGGCATCGACATGCACATCGGCAGCCAGATCACCACACTCGCCCCCTTCGAAAAAGCCTATACCCTGATGGGCGAACTCACCAAGCAATTGCTCAGCGACGGTCACAACATCCGCCATCTTGATTTGGGCGGTGGCCTTGGCATTCCCTACAAGGGTGACAACGATGTGCCACCCCACCCCGATGAATATGGGGCCATGGTGAAGCGTGTATTGGGACCGCTGGGCTTGAAATTCGTACTGGAGCCGGGCCGCATGTTCGTCGGCAACGCAGGCATTCTGGTGACGCGCGTAATCTATGTGAAAGACACGGAAACCAAAGTCTTCGTGATCCAGGACGGCGCCATGAACGACCTGATCCGACCCACACTTTATGACGCGCACCATGACATCTGGCCCGTCACCGAAAGCCGCAGAGAGGCGGACATGATTTTAGCCGATGTCGTGGGAGGTGTCTGCGAAACCGGCGACTATTTCGCCAAGGACCGCCGCATGCCAAGGCCGGAACAGGGCGACCTTTTGGCCGTTATGACTGCGGGTGCCTATGGTGCGGTTCAGGCCGGAACCTACAACACGCGGCCCTTGGTGCCGGAGGTTCTGGTGCGCGGCGACAAATATGCGGTGGTCCGACCGCGCCTCAGTTACGAAGAATTGATCGGGCTGGACGCACTGGCGCCTTGGCAAACTGTGTAAGGTGGCAAACAATTTAACAGGCGGCACAAATCGGCCCGATTGTGTTAGCAGTATGAGGCAATGACGAACGAACAGCGCCCCGCGAACCTGAAACGCCTCGACCGCAAGGTGGTCTGGCAGAAACTTTTCATGGGGTTTGAGAACCTCTGGGCGGCTTGGGCCAAGCCGTTGATGGCGATTGGCGTTGCCCTGATTGTGCTGGCCTCCGGCCTGTTGACTGTATTACCACTTTACCCAAGGCTTGCCATTTTGGCGGTCATGGCCATCGGAATCTTGTGGACCCTGCGTTCATTCCTCAACCTGCCGCGCATCAAACGTTTGCAGGCGCTGCGTAAACTTGAAGTTGCTTCGACGATATCACACCGTGGTTTCTCCAGTGCTGGTGACAATCTTGCAACCGAAATCATGGACCCGCGTGCAGAAAGCCTTTGGACCGAACACAAGCAGCGCCAGCTTGCCAAGCTGGATAATGTGAAGCTGATACCTCCGCAATCGCGCTGGCGGCAGTTTGACCCCTATGCCCTGCGTGTTCCTGTTGCACTTGGTCTGGTTGCGGCTCTTATTCTGGGCCAAGGCTCTCTCACACAAAACCTGCGCGAAGCTGCGCGTATAACGCCAGTTGTTCCGGCGGTTCCTGTAGCGCTTGATGCATGGTTGAAACCACCAGCTTATACAGGCCGCCCGCCGCTGTTGCTGACCAGCAATGTCATCCGCGAAAAGCTGGCAACGGGTGCCGATATCGAAGTGCCGGAGAATGCAGTCTTCACACTGCGAGTTTCAGGAGCCGACAAGCCACAACTGAAATTCCTGTCGCCGGGAACCTCTACTGAATTGACCGACATTAAATTCAAGTCCGATTTCAAGAATGGTGCCTTGACGGCGGAGGCGACGCTCAATCGTCCTGTCACAATCACTGTCAACGATGGCACGCAGGAACTGGCGCGCTGGCCCGTGGTGCTGTTGCCTGATGCCCCGCCTACAATCACCCTCACCGAAAAACCCAATGGCGACCCCAAGGGCAATCTCACGCTCAAATGGCAGACCAAGGACGACTATGGTGTTCGCAAGATCACGGGCGAACTGGAACTCGCCGACGAGCAGGACGGTCAGGTCGGCTTTGAATCAAATGGCATTTTCCTGTTTGATCCACCCGAACTGAAATTTCCTCTGCGGCGTGGCAATTCAAAAGACGAAAAGGGCACCACACGCTTTGATCTGGCGAAGCACCCTTGGGCTGGCTTTAGCGTCATTCTCAACATGACGGCTGAGGATGCAGCGGGACAACAGGGCAAGCTTGAACCTGTGACCTTCAGAATTCCAGAGCGCGTGTTCGTAAAGCCACTGCCCCGCGCACTGATCGAACAGCGCAAGGAGCTGATCCTGTTTCCAGAACGTGCCACACATGTGAGTCAGTTGATTGATGCGGTCAATCTCTACCCCGCCGGGTTGTTTGACGGCCACACGCCTTCAATCATGATGGGGGCGATTTCATCACGCCTGCGCAATGCGTCAGGCTATGCCGAGATTCACGAAGCCATGGACATGATGTGGGACCTCGCCGTGAAGCTTGAAGATGGCTCACTGTCTGATCTTCGCGCAGAACTCAAATCCTTGAAAGAAGAACTCGAAAAAGCCTTGCGCGAAGGTGCACCAAAAGAGCGCATCGCCGAACTCATGGACAAGCTCAAACAGGCCATGAACAAATATCTCGACGCCATGCGCGATCAGGCTGAGAAACAAGCCGCCGAAGGTGGTCCACAGCCCAAAAATGGTGAAGGCAAATCGGTATCCCGTGAAGACCTCGAAAAAATGTTGAAAGACATGGAAGAGATGTCGAAGGGCGGCAACAATGACATGGCCCAAAAGATGCTCGATGAACTCGACAAGCTGTTGCAGAATTTGCAGCCGGGTGGACAAGACCAGCAGGCCGGTGGCGAAGGCAGCATGGACAACATGATGCAGGGCTTGGGTGATATGATGAAGAAGCAGCAGCGCCTGATGGATGAAACCCAGCGCATGCCCGGTCAAGGTCAGCACGAAGGTCAACAAGGCGAGGGCGGCGACAAGCCCGGTGAGGGTAAGGGATTGGCCGATCGTCAACAGCAATTGCAAAAGCAGCTTGATGGTCTGCGTGGACAAGGCGGACAAAACCCAAGCCTCGACGATGCCGAACGCGCCATGGGAGAAGCGGGAGATGCACTGAAGGAAGGCAATAAAGAAGGCGCGCTGCAAAAGCAGGGTGAAGCCTTGGACAAATTGCGGAAAGGCGCCCAGCAACTCGCCGAGGAAATGCGGAAGCAGGGCCAGGGTCAAAAAAGCGGTGATGCCAAAGACGGCGAAGGCCGCGGCAACAATGACGATCCACTGGGTCGCCCCCGCGCCACACGAAATCCTGATGAAGGCCCAGACAAGGACATGCTGCCCAACGAACAAGCCATGCAGAAGGCCCGTGAAATTCTGGAAACCCTACGCGCGAAAGCGAATGAGCGTGGGCTATCAGATCAGGAAAAGGCTTATATTGATCGGCTGTTGCGCGGGATGTATTAAAGGGTCTGCTTGTTCTATCGCAAGCTGTCCCTGAACTTGCAAGATCGGGGACTTCTTAAACCTTCGGCCCTGATACCACATGCCCCACAAAGGGCAATTCCCTGAACTGGTGCGCCATGTCCATACCGTAGCCGACCACAAATTTGTCCGGACAATCAAAGCCGGTGAAATCGCTTTTGATATTGGCAGCAAGGTGGCCGGGCTTGTTCAGCAAGACACAGCTATTGGCGCGCTTTGCACCGCGCGCCATAATCAGATCTTTAGCAAAAGCCAGCGTGCGTCCTGATTCAAGGATGTCATCGAGCAGCAACACATCGCGGTTTTTGACTTCCGTTTCGATGTCCCGCAGCACATCAACCCGGCCCGAAGATCGCGTGCCCTCACGGTAGGACGCCAGAATCATGAAATCCACTTCCGGCGATAATCCGGCATAATGCATGGCGCGGATAAGATCGGCTGCAAAAATGAAACTGCCCTTCAAAACCGGAATGACCAAAAGCCGCTCCGGCTTCTGGGCGGCGATCTCGACTGCAAGTTCGCGGATGCGGGCGGCAATTTCAATTTCGGAAAACAGGACATCAATGTGATATCCGTCAATGTTATGGCTGCTTGGTACCTGAGGTGTCATGGGAGCCGTTTAAGCTAATCTCGTCACTTCGCGCAAAGCGAATCTGCAGCTTTTGAGACGCTTCTGGTGGCGCGGAAATGCGGGTGACAAAACTGGTGCTTTCGCCGGGGCGCAGCAAGGGCTTGGAGCCGGTGTCCAGGGTCCAGCTGTAAAGCTCCTCGCCGGAAGGCCCGGTCAGGGCAAAACGCAACCAAGGAATTTTGCGGGCGTCGGCATCAACATTGGCGATCACGCCCTTGACCGAGAGAATGCGTTGTCCGTCCATGACAATGTGTTCGCGTTCAACGCTGCGCACTTCAAGACCGTAGAGATTGATATCGTAACCCAGGGCTTGATAGGCCTTGATGCTGATGGGGGCCGCATTCACCATGGTTTCAGGCATTGCTGCGGCGGCCACAAGAGGCGCCAGCACAAAACTTCCAAATACCGCCCATTGCTGCAAAGTGCGGCGGCGCTTGGCCAAACGGTTCTGATGTTCTTCCCTTGCGTTCCGCGCCAACTGCACCAGCCGCGAGGCTTCGATATCGGGTGCATCATCATGATCTATTAAGGCGGGAAGACGCCGTTGCGGAGTCTCGCTGATATCAATCGCATCAATTGTTTCGGCTTCACGCCAGCGGTGACCACAGCCACGACACGTCAGCACCACGGAACCTGTCGCCAAAGTCGGCAGATTATAACGGGTGGAACAGGACGGGCAGCATACGATCATCTGTCGAAGCTATCTGACTTCGTGGTTAAGAACGGGTTAAACAGGGGCTCGACGAATCAGGGACAATACTCGTGCTGCAATTGGATGCTGTAGGTTTGCGCTATGGTAATGGGCCGGAGGTGCTGCGGGACGTGAGCGTAGGGCTGGCAGCGGGCGAGTTCGCATTTCTTACCGGTGCGTCGGGTGCGGGCAAGACCAGTCTCTTGCGATTGCTGTTTTTAGCCTTGAAGCCAACGCGCGGACGCCTGGAGTTATTCGGTGAGGATGTGGTGTCGTTGCGCCGGAAATCGCTGCCAGCATTGCGGCGGCGTATTGGCGTGGTGTTTCAGGATTTCCGCTTGCTGGATCACCTCACAACATTTGACAATGTGGCACTTCCGCTTCGCATTCTGGGACTAAAGCCTGAGAGTTATCAGCAGGACGTCAGGGATATTTTGAATTGGGTGGGTTTGGGTGACAAGCTGCAAGCCTTTCCACCTGTGCTGTCAGGTGGTGAAAAGCAGAGGGCCGCCATTGCCCGGGCCGTGGTTTCAAAACCTGATATTCTGTTGGCGGACGAGCCCACGGGAAACGTCGATCCGGCTCTGGCAAAACGTCTATTGCACTTGTTCTCGGAATTGAACCGCCAGGGTACAACCGTATTGTTGGCAACGCACGACGAATCTTTGATCAGCAAAACCAAGGCGACCATCTGGCATCTCGATCAGGGCATGTTGCAGGTGACATGACACAAGACTTTTTGAAACCGGGTTCGATCGTTCCCACCGGTGCAGCACCTTTGCGCACCTTGACGGCTGTGATGGCGGTAATGTGCTTTCTGGCTGTGTTATCGGTAGGCGCTATGTTGTTGATCAACCGTGCAGTGGCCCAATGGGCCTCGGGACTGGCCAGTGAAGTGACGGTGCAACTGCCGCAGCTTTCAACCCGCGATATGGACGAAGATCTTTCAACGCTAACCAAATTATTGGCGGGCATAGACGGCGTGAAGGGTGTGACGATACTGGATCGTAAAGATGGCGAAAAGCTTCTCGCGCCCTGGATTGGTGAAGATGGCTTGGATGCACTGCCAATCCCGCGACTCATTCGCGTGGTCGTTGACGACAAGCACCAACCGGATTTCGTTGCAATGGAAACGGATCTACAGGCGGCAGTGCCAACGGCACGACTTGATACGCACCGGAAATGGGAAGCGGAATTGCGGCGCATGGCTTCAACGCTAACGCTTTTGTCGTCAATCATCCTGGCGCTCATTTCACTCTCAACCATTGCCATGGTGATTTTTGCCGCGCGCGCTGTTCTCGATGCAAACCGCTCCGTCGTGGAAGTGCTGCATATTGCAGGAGCCGACGACAATTTCATCGCCACCGAGATCAACCGTCGTTTTATCGCCACCGGATTTTGGTCGGGCCTGATTGGCTTGGGTGGTGGCATCGCCATGTTTTTCGCATTGGGATATTGGGGCATTGGCGAAAACAGTGGTGTTGCCTCGGCTGCGCGAGGACTATTCTATCTGCCGCAGGAAGGGGATTGGCGCAGTCTGTCCTGGTTCCTGCTGGTGCCTCTGGCCGCGACGGCGATTGCGCTTGTCACGTCACGTCTCACCTTGAAGCGCATGCTGGGTGAGGTGCAATGATCGCCGTCCGCTCTGCTGCTTTCAATTTTATATTTTATCTGAACCTGGCACTTTTTCTGGTGCTGGGTTCGCCGCTGTTGTTCGCACCGCGCATCTGGGCCATCAGGGCTTTGCAGTGGTGGGCAAGAACATCACTTTGGTGGCTGTGGATTTTGTGCGGCATCAAAATGGAAGTGCGGGGCCGCAGGAACATTCCGATAGGTGCTGCGCTGGTTGCGGGCAAGCATCAATCACTTTGGGAAACCTTTGCGATCCTGCCATTGCTCGACGACCCCTGCATGGTGCTGAAACGCGAGCTCACATTCATTCCGTTCTTTGGCTGGTTTTCCATGAAATTCCGCATGATTGCGGTGGAACGTTCTGCCGGATCGTCAGCACTTCGCAATCTGGTGAAGCACGCAAAACGCGAAATCGCAGCAGGCCGCCAAATCGTCATCATGCCGGAGGGGACACGTAAATTTCCCGATGACCCGCCGGATTACAAGCCAGGCGCTGCCGCCCTTTACGCTCAACTCAATGTGCCATGTGTGCCGTTTGGTCTGAATGCCGGTTTATATTGGCCACGACGGAAATTTCTGCGCCATCCGGGAATCATTGTGGTGGAGTTCCTGCCCGCTATCGCCCCCGGTTTGAAGCGTGACGAATTCCAGCGACAATTGATAGCCGCCATTGAGACATCAACAACAGCACTGGTCGCTGAGGGTCGCTCGAAACAAAACTAGAACAAACTCTGGACTCTGGGGCTTTGTCATGTTTAATCTCTAGGGCATGTTACCTTCGATCTCACAAGATATCTGGAAAACCAAATACCGCTTTGTTCATGCAGACGGCACGGCGGAGGCGTCATTGGCGGAAACTCTGAACCGTGTGGCAACAGCGGTGGCAGCTGCAGAACGGCTTGATGTGCGTGACATGTGGCGCATGCGGTTTTTTGAGGTGATGGGTGATTTGAGCTTCATTCCTGCTGGTCGCATTCTGGCGGGCGCTGGTACGGGCCGCGCCGTGACGCTGTTCAATTGTTACGTCATGGGCACAATCCCTGATTCAATTCCCGGCATTTTTTCTGGTCTCACCGAGGCCGCACAGACCTTGCAGCAGGGCGGTGGCATCGGCCATGATTTCTCAACGCTCAGGCCCAGGGGTGCGCCGGTTGTAAGTGTCGGCGCTGACGCTTCCGGACCTTTAAGCTTCATGGATGTGTGGGACACCATGTGCCGCACCATCATGTCGGCTGGTGCAAGGCGTGGCGCCATGATGGGCACGCTGCGCTGCGACCACCCCGACATCGAAACCTTCGTTGACGCCAAGCGCGATGCCTCACGGCTGCGCAATTTCAATGTGTCGGTTTTGATCACTGATGCCTTCATGCAGGCCGTGGAAGACGACGCGACATGGCCGCTTCAGTTTGAAGGCACGGTTTACAGGACTTTGAATGCCCGCGATCTTTGGCAGCGTATCATGCAAACAACCTATGATGTGGCAGAGCCCGGTGTGATTTTTATTGACCGCGTGAATGAGCGGAATCCCCTGTCTTATTGCGAAAGCATTTCCTGCACCAACCCCTGCGGCGAGCAACCATTGCCACCCTATGGCGCATGCCTGTTGGGATCGCTCAACCTCACACGCTTTGTCATCGACCCGTTTACCGACAAGGCGCGACTGGACTTGGTGCGGTTGCAGGAGATCGCTGCTGTGGCCATTCGCTTCCTCGACAATGTGGTTGATGTTTCGAACTACCCTTTGCCGCAACAACGCGCGGAGGCGCTCGCCAAGCGTCGACTTGGGTTGGGCGTGACAGGCCTCGCAAATGCGCTGTTCATGTGTGGTCTGCGCTACGGGTCAGAGGCGGCGGTTGCAGCGACAAAAAGCTGGATGCAAGCCGTTGAAGAAGCGGCAATGGATGCGAGCATAGAGCTGGGTGGAGAGAAGGGTATCTTTCCGATGTTCTCATCGGATTTGTACCTGGCGACGCCCTATGCGCGCCTTTTGCCTGATGCTGTCCGGGACGCCATTGCGACGAAGGGATTGCGCAATGGCTTGCTCACCTCGGTCGCACCCACTGGCACGATTTCGCTGTTGGCGGGAAATGTGTCGAGCGGCGTCGAACCGGTGTTCAGCCTCTCGCAATCCCGGAAAATTCTCAATCGCGACGGCAGCCACCGGGTCGAGCAGCTTGAGGATTTTGGCTATGCCGCTTGGCGCAAGTCGGGTTCAGCCAGAGGCCGGTATGCTTTGGTGACAATGGCGGATTTGACGGCGGATGAACATCTGGCCATGCAGGTAGCGGCACAAGCTCATGTTGACAGTTCAATTTCCAAGACAATCAATGTCCCCGCTGATTATGCCTTTGCCGATTTCGCGTCGATTTACGAAAAGGCCTGGAAGCTCGGCCTCAAAGGTTGCACCACGTTCCGTCCCAATGCTGTCACAGGCTCGATTTTGGCGGAGGCGCCGCTGGAAGACTGCCCCTCCTGCGGCAGCACCAATCTCGATTACAAGGAGGGCTGCAAAACCTGCCATGATTGCGGTACTGCTTTTTGTGGTTGACAAACAGGGAACAACGTTCTATTTATGTTCCATGCTGATTCATGGAACCCCAATCGCCGCCGACCTGCCTTCGGACCCCACCTTCAAGGACCGCTTCTGGTATTGGACCGGGGCGTCAGGTCGCAAATACATTCATTCGGTCTATTCCCTCGAGGATTGCCCGCCCCTGCCGGGTGCGATTTTCATAGGCGTACGCCGCGAAGGGCCTTTGCGCATTGTCATGGGCATTGGCCGCTTTACCCAGTTTTGGGAGGGCACTTTGGGTTCAGGCGATCTGGCTTCGCTGCGCACAAGCGGAGCGGATGAAATTCACGTGCATCTCCTCGCCAAATCACCCGAAGTGGCCGATGCCATTCTCGAGGATTTGTTACAGGCTTATGAACACGATGAGCCAGGTTTTAGTGAGCCTGCCCCGTGTTCTTCACAAACAGCGGTGAGCGCAGCAGCAGCGTAAATACCAACCCCATGGCAAAACCACCGATATGGGCCCACCAGGCAACTTCCTGCACATCGGCAGATTCCGCGTAAAGGCTGACCACCTGCAACACCAGCCAACCACCCAACACAATCCATGCCGGAATTTTGATGGGTATCGGCATGATAAACAAAACCCAAACCCGCGCCCTTGGGTAGAGCAACAAATAAGCCGCCAATACGCCTGACACGGCACCTGATGCCCCGATCAGTGGGTCATGACTGTTGGACAGCATAAAAACATGTGTGATCGCCGCTGCAACACCACACAGCAGATAAAACAGCGCAAAGCCGAAAGACCCGAATGCGTCTTCCACATTATCCGCAAACACCCACATGAAAGCCATGTTGCTGAGCAGATGCAGCCATCCCGCATGCAGAAACATGTAGGTGATCAAAGTCAGCGGTTCGGAGACTGGATTGAACGCCGGATTGGGAAATCGAGAAGAGTCCAGCAGTTCCGAAGGCACCACGCCATAACCAACTTCTGTCAAGACCAAGGCTTCATCACCTCGCAGGGGACCGGTGATGAAAAACACCAGGATGTTGATAATGATGATGGCCAGCGACACATATTGAAACCGAATCAACTTCAGCGGATTGTCGTCTTTCAAGGGTACAAACATCAGGCAGTCATCCGATCAGCAACTTCAGGGCAAGCAGCAACATGATCGCTGCAATACAGAAGTCAATGACCCGCCAAACGCGTGGCTGCCCAAGCCAGGGACCAAGCGCCTTCGCACCATAGCCCAAGGCAAAAAACCAGATCAACGATGCCAATGATGCACCAGTCGCAAATGGTATCTGATCGCCTTTGGGCCTTGCATTCGCAATCGACCCTACCGGAATCACCGTGTCCAGATAGACATGCGGGTTGAGCAGCGTAAAAGCCGCGCAGGCGACAAGTGCCGCTTTCAGGGTGCCCGTCGCCTCGGCAGCAGCACCCATGCCAGTGGGATGTAAGCCCCGCAGAAAAGCCTTCACGCCATACCAGATCAAAAACGCAGCACCGCCGTAGGTCATGATCGGCACGAACATCGGCAGCGCCTTGATCAAGGCTCCAAGCCCGAACACCCCAGCCCAAATCAACACAGCATCACAGAATGAACAGAACAGGCATACCCAGAAGACGTGCGATTTCAAAACGCCTTGGCGAATGACAAAGGCGTTCTGTGCACCAATCGCTACAATCAAACTGCCGCCCAACAGAAATCCGGCAATCACAGCTGAGAACATCAGCGCGTCTTCCCCGGCACCCACAGCACATCACCATCGCCCGCGATGTGATTGGCCCAGCGGCTGGCCACAAACAGGAAGTCTGACAGGCGGTTGACATAAGCCAAAGCGGCCACACTCACAGCCTCGCCCTCAACACCATTCAGCGCCACCATTAAACGCTCTGCACGGCGACACACAGTTCGCGCCTGATGCAGATAAGCCGCAGCAGCCACACCATGTGGCAACACAAAGGAGCGAAGCGGCGATAAAATCTCGTTGAGCTGGTCAATTTCCTGTTCAAGCCGAGTCGCCTGACCGCTGAGAATGCGCAAAGGTTCCCATTCCATCTTCTGGCCGCGATCAGGCACACAAAGATCGGCCCCCAGATCAAACAACTCATTCTGAATCCGGGCCAACATTTCGTCAAGCAAAGCCAGCCGCACATGCGTGCTGTGTTGGCGCACGAGCCCGATCACAGCATTGGTCTCATCCACGGTGCCATAAGCTTCAATGCGCAAATCTGCTTTGGAAACGCGCTCTCCGGAACCAAGCGACGTTTCGCCACCGTCGCCAGTGCGGGTATAGATTCTGTTTATAACAACCATGACACCCGCCTAACGCAAGTGCCGATGATTTGAAAGTGCCAGTTACGCGTTGCGGAGATAGGCCGATGGTTTGGCTGAGAGAGCCCGTGCCGTAACCAAAAGTCCCGCCCCGATTGACAGCACCATGGCCGCAACCGCCGTGAGAATGGCCGTTCCCCACGAAAAGCTCCACGGCATTTCAAGAATGAAGCGCGCCAAGTACCACGCACCCAACGTCCCGGACAAAATGCCAAACAAGGCAGAGACAAAACCCAACAGTCCATATTCAATCATGAAAGACGCCAGCAATTGAAGACGCGTCGCGCCATAGGTTTTGAGCACCACAGTCTCATAGGTGCGGGTTGCAAGCCCCGAAGCCATCGCCCCCGCCAGCACCAGAACACCTGTCAGCAATGTCAAACCATTTGCGCCGCGCACGGCGGCGAGCATTTGGCCGAGCAAGCTGCTGACAGTTGCCAGCGCGTCCTTGACACGCACAGCGGTCACCGACGGAAACTCTGCCGCCATCGTGTTCAACAATTTAGCTTCATCGCCGCCTTGCATTTCCACCGTCACAATGTGGGAGTGGGGTGCAGCGGCCAGGGTGTTTGGTGTAAACACCAGTACGAAATTGATGCCCATGCTGCGCCAGTTCACCCGGCGGAGGTTGGCAACTTCGGCTTCAATCTCGCGCCCCAGCACATTGACTTTAATGCTGTCGCCAATTTTGAGGTCGAGCCCATCGGCGATTTCCTGTTCAACCGACACCAGGGGTTTGCCGGCATAATCTTTGGACCACCATGTCCCCTCAACCAGTTCAGAGCCATTGGGTATTTCCGCAGCATAGGTCAGACCCCTGTCACCCTGCAGTGCCCAGCCTGATCCCGGCTTCGGCACAACCTTGTCGGAGGCCACGCCCTTTACAGCGGTGATCCGCCCCCGCAACATCGGGGCATTGCCAATGCCCGTTACGCCAGTTTCTTTTTGAAGTGCTGCACGGAATTTCGGCAGCTCGTCATTGCGCACATCAAGAAAAAAGAACGCAGGCGCTTTTTCAGGAATGCCCGCTCGCAATTCATTGGTGATGGTACGGTCGGTCAGTGCCAGCGTAACAAACAGCGACAATCCCAGTCCCAGCGCCAGGATGATCGAAAAGCTGGCAGCCCCCGGACGATAAAGCGACGTCACGGCATGACGGAGCAATATGTTCGACGGTTTTGGCAACAAACGGATCAACCGCAACAACCCATAAGCCAGCACACTCAAAGCCACAAAGCTGCCTGCAAGTCCTGCAAGATACATCAGCGTGATCTGCATGTTCTCAGACATCAACGTAATCAGCACAGCAGCCAGCACCAGAAACAGCAACGACAAGCCGAGCCAGCGCCACGACAAGCGTCCCTGCCCTGATAGCAGTTGACTGCGAAACAAATCAGCGCCGCGAATGTTGGCAATGCGGGCCAAGGGCAAAATCGCAAAGGCCAACAACACCAGCACGCCCAATACCCCCGCCACCAACAGCGGCAGCCACTGCACCGATGTCGACACCGGAAGCGGCAATATTTGCCCTGCAAAGAATTTCAACAGGAATGGCGAAATGGCACCGATACCAAGTGCCAATACAATGCCGATTGCTCCCACCAGCAAAATCTCTGTCAGATAAAGTCCAAACACATCTCTCGACGTCAGCCCCAGACATTTCAATGTGGCGATGGCACTTGTGCGTCTGGACACGAAGGCTGAAATCGCATTGGCCATGCCAGCCCCGCCAACGACCAAGGACGCAAGTGCGACCAGCGTCATGAAATAGCCAAGCCTGTCGACAAAGCGTGCCGCCCCACCCGCTGCATTGTCAGTTGCCTTGACGCGCCAACCAGCACTTGGAAAATGTTTTTCGGCATCTTCCGCAATGAGTTTTGCAGCAGCAAGTTTGGCACCCGCCGGCAGTTTGACCCTATAGTGCCAAGTGATCAAACTGCCGGGCTGGATGAGGCCCGTGGTGACGAGTGCCTCGTGGCTCATCAACATGCGCGGCCCAAGAATAATACCATCGCCGATACGATCCGGTTCCGCAGTGATTACGCCTGCGACCTTCAAAACTGTTATGCCAATTTTTAACGTATCACCAATCTTCACGCCAAGACGGACAAGCAACACTTCATCCACTGCAACGCCATGAATACCGTTGTCAGCGGCCAAGGCCGAAGGCAGTGCAATGTTGTCTGACAGAGTGAGCTTGCCATAAAGTGGATAGGCATCATCAACAGCTTTGATCTCAACCAGTGTGGACTTGGCATTCGCCGTTGCCATGGCCCGCAATGTGGCGACGCGACTGGTCGCACCTTTGTTTTTCACATAGGTCAATTCTTCAAGAGACGCTTCGCGCTGGATCAACGAAAATTCCACATCACCACCGAGCAAGGGTTGCCCTTGCTCTGTAAGGCCGCGCTGAATGGCTGATGTGAGGGAGCCGATAATCGCAATCGCCGCCACCCCCAGCGTGAGACAAGTCAGCAGAATATAAAAACCCTTGAGCCCTGAACGCAAATTCAAAGCGGCATAGCGAAGCCAAAGACCAACGTTCATTCAGTGTACGCCTTCGCTGATCAAGCCATCGCGCACTTCAATGATGCGGTCACAGCGTTTGGCCAATTGCCGGTCATGCGTCACCAGCAGGAGAGTGGCATCATTGCTTTGCCGAATACCAAACAACAGATCCATGATGGCTTGGCCAGTGTCCTGATCCAGATTGCCCGTCGGCTCGTCGGCGAGAATGATTTTTGCTCCCGCCGCCAGCGCCCGGGCTATGGCCACACGCTGCTGTTCACCACCCGACAACTGGCCGGGATAATGGCTCAGACGATGTCCAAGACCCACATCGCCAAGTTTTTTCCGGGCCAAGGCCTCGGCATTGGCCACCCCCTTGAATTCCAGCGGCAAGGCCACATTCTCAACGGCCGTCAACGTCGGGATCAAATGAAATGACTGGAACACAATCCCCACATTGTCCCGGCGCAATGCCGACAATTGTGATTCGGATTTGCCATGCACTGCCTCGCCGCGAATATACAACGCGCCAGATGTGACAGGCTCCAAACCCGCCATCACCATGAGAAGCGACGTCTTGCCTGAACCAGATGGCCCGACAATGCCAATCGCTTCACCAGCCATCGCATCCATCGACACACCCTTCAGGATATGAACGGCGCCCGCCCGTGATGACAAAGTCAAATGCACATTGGAAAGCGAAAGGGCAGGGGTCACATGAAATCCTTCAGGAAAGCGAAGTCTGGGAGATGGGGCGGCAGCGGTGATTTGTCGATGAGTCTCTTGCGCTCTACGACAGAACACCTCACATAGACGTTCATGATCAGGTTTTCCTTTGCCCTTCTCGCATTATGTCTTGCCGCTCTCCCGCTTCGCGCGGAAACCATAACACTGCTGGCCTTGGGCGACAGCCTGACCGCTGGCCTGGGGTTAGACCCCGGCCAAGCCTTTCCTGCCAAACTGGAAACCGCCCTCAAGGCCAAAGGCTACGATGTGGTTGTGATGAACGCGGGCGTTTCAGGCGACACGGCGTCGCAGGGAGCAGCACGGCTGGACTGGGCCCTTACCGATGACGTGGACGGCGTACTGGTCGAACTTGGCGCCAACGACGCCTTGCGGGGATTGCCACCAGAACAAGCGGACGCGGCTTTGGATGAGATTCTGGCAAAGTTGAAACAGCGAAAGCTGGCTGTGTTGCTGCTGGGCATGAGAGCGCCACCCAATCTGGGACCAGATTATGGAGTGAAATTCGACGCCATCTATCCAAAACTGGCCGCCAAATATGGCGCAGCGCTTTATCCGTTTTATCTCGATGGTGTAGCTGCTGTGGCAAAACTCAATCAGGCTGACGGGATGCATCCGAACCCTCAAGGCGTTGAAGAAATTGTAAAGCGGGTTTTACCCTCCGTCGAAGCCATCCTGGCGCAGATGAAATAAGACTTGGCCTTTTCACGAATCGCGTTAGCTTGACCCTTGAACTGTCGCAGGAGGTTAGAATGCCCCGCCTCTTCACCGGACTGGAAATTCCGGCAGACGTCGCTCTGGACTTGCAGATCATGCAGGGTGGAATTCCCGGTGCGCGCTGGATGGACCCGTCGAATTATCA
Organism: uncultured Aestuariivirga sp.; assembly: GCA_964244855.1. Classification (GTDB taxonomy): domain Bacteria; phylum Pseudomonadota; class Alphaproteobacteria; order Rhizobiales; family Aestuariivirgaceae; genus Aestuariivirga. The sequence continues at coordinate 17,010 of CAXTLE010000007.1, forward strand.
TCTCACCATCCGTTTCATTGGCGACATCGAACAGGGCCTTGCCCGTGAAATTGCGCTGCAACTGGATCATATCACCTTCAAGCCTTTCACGCTGCGTCTGAAAGGAGTGGGGCTGTTTGGTGGCAACAAGCCTCATTCACTTTATGCAGGTGTGGAGGAAAACGCTGAATTGCGACGCCTGCATGATGTGCATGAACGCATCTGCCAGACCTTGGGGCTTCCCGCCGAACACCGGAAATTCCTGCCACATGTCACTTTGGCCCGCCTGAAAGACGCCGAACCACGGGCCTTGCAAAGATGGGTGGAAGTGCACAGTCTCTACTCAACACCAACCTGCGAGGTGAATTCATTTATGCTATTCTCATCGCGGCCCCTCAAAGGTGGCGGGCCCTATGGTGTGGAAGCAGAATACGCGGCCCGGCGTGAACCGGTCCCAATAATAAACAGAGATATGGGAGTAACGTCATGACAGATCGTTTGCAGGGAGCAGCCCGCGTCAAGGCTGTGCAGGAGTTGAAGGACTGGGCCGATGTACCGGGGCAGGATGCCATTCACAAGACTTTCCGATTCAAGAACTTCCGTGAGGCCTGGGGCTTCATGAGCCAGGTGGCACTGGTTGCTGAAAAAATGGACCATCACCCGGAATGGGCCAATGTCTATGGCAAGGTCGAAGTGACGTTAACCACTCATTCTGCGCAGGGTGTTACACCACTCGACATCAAACTGGCGCAAAAAATGGATGAGATTGCAGGCGGTTAACTGCGCTGGATGATTACAAGTGAGTAACTTGACGGGGACAAGTCTCGTCCCCATATTCGCTGCAACTGTTTTTGGAGGGCTACACTATGGCTGAACTTCGTTATCCCACTTCTGGCATCGGCACACGGACCGAGATCGATCAAGGTCTGAAGTCCTATATGCTTGGTGTTTACAACTATATGGGCCTCGGCATCGGCGTTGCAGCCCTTATCGTTCTGGCCTCATTCATGATTCCGGGCGTCGGTGCTGTGACGCGCATGCTGTCTTTCCCCGCCATGCTGGCCTTGCTGGCTTTGGGCTGGTTTGGCCCGAAGATGATCTACAACGGCTCCGTGGGCAAAGCACAAGGCGTCTTCTGGGCCTATGTTGCGGCCTGGGGCGTTGGCATTTCACCAATCGTCGGGCGCTATCTCGGCGTAGACCCGAGCATGGTGATGTCAGCCTTCCTGACCGCTTCCATCACCTTCGGTGCCATGAGCTTCTGGGGTTACACCTCGAAGAAGGATCTCTCCGGCATGGGCAACACAGTGATGATGATCATGTTGGGCCTCATCATTGCAGCTTTGGTTAATCTGGTCGTCTCACTCTTCACGGGTGTGACCGGAACAGCCATCATCATCTCGATGCTGATCTCTGGTGCCTTTGTGGTGCTGACAGCGCTTCTCACAGCCTGGGAAACCCAGACGGTGAAGGAAATGTACGAAATCGGTGATACCGGCGAAACTGCAACCCGCAAGTCTGTCTTCGGTGCATTCCTGTTGTTCGGTAGCTTTGTGTCGATCTTCGTGAACCTGCTGCAAATCTTCGGTTTCCTCAGCAGCAACGACTAAGTTTTCGCGATTTAAAGTATCAAAGCCCCTGGTCTCGCGACCGGGGCTTTTTTGTTTTAAAGTGCTGGGATGAAGAGACTGGACGACGAAATACTGGCCAAGGCCGTGCGGTCACTATGCCGAAAAGACAAGCGCTTTGCTGCTGTTGTAAAACAACATGGCCTGCCGTCGTTGCGTGCCACTGCGGGCGGGCTCGAAGCAGTTCTGCAAATGGTCACCGAACAATTTCTGTCGCTGGCGGCGGCAGCTGCAATCTGGAAACGCCTGCATGCACGATTGCAGCCGCATCACCCCAGCATTATTCTGGAATGCCCGCAAGAAGAACTGATGACCCTTGGCTTGTCGCGCGCAAAAGCCAGAAGCTTTCATGGACTGGCCGAAGCTGTGGCCTCTGGTGCCATGGATTTTGCGGCTCTCGAAACGATGGACGACATGACGGCCCATAAGACGCTGGTGGCTTTGCCTGGCATTGGACCATGGACAGCAGATATCTATTTGCTGTCGGTGCTGCTGCGGCCCGATGCCTGGCCATGGGGCGACGTGGCCTTGCAAGCCGCCGCACAAAACCTGTTTGATCTGCAAGAACGTCCAGACAAGCTGGCGATGTTGGCGATCGGACAGAAATTCCAGCCTTACCGCGCCGTGGCCGCCCGGCTGCTCTGGGCCCATTACCGTGGCATGAAGCAAATGTCGCAGGCCTGATTTCAACCAGATTTCAACCCCTTCACAGGACCGATACACACTATATAGTAGACGTAATGTCCGGATCATCCGGAATGGAGACGTGAACTTGTATCATGCACCCATAGCGCCAGAGTCCTGCCCAGCGCTCGTCCTCAACGCCGACTACCGGCCGCTGAGTTACTATCCCTTGTCTTTATGGTCCTGGCAGGATTCGCTGAAGGCTGTCTTCCTTGACCGTGTGAACATTGTCTCGGAATACGACACGGTGGTCAGAAGCCCGACAACGGAATTCCGCCTGCCCTCCGTGGTCTCACTCAAGACTTACGTGAAGCCATCACGGACACCTGCCTTCACACGCTTCAACGTGTTCCTGCGCGACAGGTTCTCCTGCCAATATTGCAGCTCGCCGGATGATCTGACCTTCGACCATGTGTTGCCACGCTCGAAGGGCGGGCAAACCACATGGGAAAATGTTGTCGCCGCTTGCTCACCCTGCAATCTGCGCAAGGGCGGTCACTTGATGCATGAGGTGAAGATGTATCCCAAGCAGAAACCCTTCTGCCCGACAGTAAACCAGCTGCATTCAAATGGCCGACTGTTCCCGCCCAACTATTTGCACCAGAGTTGGATGGATTATTTGTACTGGGATTCGGAACTCGAGCCTTAAGCAGTCCTACGCGTTCCCCGAAACGCCAGCACTGCCAGCGCTGCACACACAATCGCATTCCAACCCGCCAGTGACAGCCCCAATATCCTGATCGCAGGTTCATCACACATAACACCGGGCTTTGTAAGATTGGGCAATCCATCGGAAATGGCACCAGCGGTGCAGGCCGTTGGACCCGCCCATAATTTCCATTCGACGCCCGAATGATAAATTCCGAAAATCGAGTTGGCCGCCAACAGCAATCCTAAAGCAATCAAACCGTTTTTAATCCACGCAGGCTTCGCCATCGCCATGAAGCCTGCAAACGGAATGCCCACATAATAGGCCCAGCGCTGCATCAGGCACAGTTCGCACGGGGGATAACCCGCATATTCGAAAATGAAAGCGCCGATGATAATTGCCAGCAGAGCAACGAAAATGAAGGTTGCGGATTTTTGTGCAGTCAACATGTGAAGGATCCGGATGAGCCCAAGAATTTGAATGCAAGGTAAAGCCCGATCAATAGGGCAGCAGCAAGGCCTGCAATCAGGCCAAGACGGTTTTCAATAAAGCCCTTGATCGGTTCACCCCAACGCTTCAGGGCCCAAGCCAATGCGAAAAACCGCGCACCCCTTGCGATGATGCAGGACAACACAAAAAACACAAAACTGATCTGCGCCACCCCTGCAAGAATGGTGACAATCTTGATCGGCGGCAGATGCGCCAAACCTGACGTGGTCAATAACACTAACAATGTCTGCTCACTGGCACAAGCCCGCATGGCTTCGAACTGGTCAAACTTGCCGTAAAACTGCAAGATTGGTTTCGCTACTGTTTCATAGGCAAAGTAACCGAGAAAATATCCGGCAATGCCACCCATCACCGAAAAAAGTGTGGCCACGAAAGCATAGCGGTAAGCGCGCTCGGGCCGAGACAGTGCCATGGGCAGGAACAGCACGTCGGCAGGCACCAGGAAGACCGAGCTTTCCACGAAAGCAATCACAGCCAGCCAGACTTCGGCAGATTTTCGGGCGGCGAGGGAAAGCGTCCAGTCGTAGAGTTTGCGGAGCATGATCAATCTTCTGTTCGGGGGGTTACACGGCGCAGGGATTTGGTTTCGCCGCGTTTGGTTTTCGAATCAAGCCTGCGGGTTTTCGAGGCTTTCGTTGGTCTGGTAGCGACACGGAATTTCGGCCGCTTCGCCGCTTTTCGCAGCAAATCTGTTAGTTTTTTGAGAGCCTCATCGCGGTTACGTTCCTGTGAACGGTGCGCCTGCGAGGTGATCACCAAATCGCCACTTTGCGCCAGTAAGCGTCCGGCCAGTGTTTTTAAGCGTTCTTTCAGGCCGTCAGGCAGGCTTGCTGTTTCAATGTTAAACCGCAATTCAACCGCGGTTGCGACCTTGTTCACATTCTGTCCACCCGGCCCCGAGGCGCGAATGAAACTTTCACGGATATCAGCCGGATCAATAACAATGGAATCAGTGATGCGAATCATTGGTTTTTGCTTAAGCGCCTTTCCAGTTGACGGCGCAAGGGCTGGCCACTAGAGGGAGCGCCGTGCAGCCTCTGTGGCGGAATGGTAGACGCGACAGACTCAAAATCTGTTGTTCGTAAGGGCGTGGGGGTTCGAGTCCCTCCAGGGGCACCAAAGATATTGATCCGTGTTGGCATAAATTGGAAAGACGATCCTTGTTCAACCGCATCATGAAATTCCTCTTGCTGGCATTCATATTGTCACGTGCGGCAGAAGCTCAAACTGTGGGCGGCCCGACACTTCTTTTTGACGCCCAAACCGGCGAAGTGTTGTCACAGGAACGCGCTGGTGAGCCTTGGTACCCGGCCTCCCTCACCAAATTGATGACAGCCTATATCATTTTCCAGAAGCTGCGCGACGGCAGCCTGAAGATTGACCAGCAACTCGTGGTATCCGAGAAGGCGCATTCCCAGGAACCGAGCAAGATTGGCATTCCCACAGGCAAAACCGTTTCGCTGGATTTCGCCTTGCAAGCTTTGCTGGTCTATTCTGCCAATGACATGGCCTATGTGCTGGCGGAAGCCTCTTCCGGCAGTTACGAACGGTTTGCCGACGAAATGAATGCGGTCGCCAAAACCTTGGGTCTTTCAGCCAGTCACTTCGTCAATCCAAACGGACTGTTTGATCCACGCCACGTCACCAGCGCCCGCGATATTGGGGTACTGGCCGCCGTCATCGTCAACGAGTTTCCACAGCACGCGCATTATTTTTCGCAAGACTATCTGGCTGTCGGCAAACGCCGCTTGGCCAACCGGAATTCCCTGATCCGCATCATGCCAGAAGCAGACGGCATGAAGACGGGCTTTGTCTGCAACTCCGGTTTCAATCTGGTGGCCTCGGCCACACGCAATGGCCGGAAACTCATCGCAGTGGTGTTTGGCGCAAAGTCAGGCGGCAACCGGGCAGCCATCGCCAAGGATTTGCTGGAACAGGGCTTTGCCATGACCGCCCAAGTGGGGCGCCACAAGGTGGCCGAAATCGTCAACCTGCCGCAGGGCGCCATCGTTCCCGCTGACATGACAACCGGCGTGTGCAAGTCAAAATCGGCCGTGCGTCTGGCTGACGGCTCAGACCTTGCAGGCTGGGCGATTTCCTTTGGCACCTACGACACCATGGTGAAAGCTGACATGGCGCTTCGTGGTCGCGTGCTGAGTCCCATCGGCCTTGCCACCCGCAGTTCCGCAGGTGTTGTAAAGCTGCCCGAAAAAGCAGGCTTTGCCGCCATGCTCTGGAATATCCCGCAAATTGAAAGCCTGTCGCTTTGCACAGCCTACCGAGCCGAGGGTGCGCATTGCGATGTGATGCCGCCAGCGCTGGTCGACCAAATCGCCGCCTACACCAAATCCACGCAGCCGCAGGTGAAGCCAGTGGCGCAAGGGTCAGAGGCTGGCAGCGATGACGAGCCGGGTGCACCTCGCATGTGGATTAAAAGAAAAGCGCGGCTGAAGCACCCAATTCCTTCGAAACTGCGCAGGCGATGATATGTCATGTCGTTTGTGGCATTGCATGCTGACGAAAGCTTTACCAAACTCCACGTCATGATCCCAAACCCCCTCATTCCTGTCTCTGTTCTCACAGGCTTTCTCGGCTCCGGCAAAACCACCTTGCTGAACAGTCTGTTGAAAGACCCGTTTCTGGCCAATGCCTGTGTCATCATCAATGAATTCGGTGATGTGGGAATAGACCACTTACTGGTTGAGAAAACCGACGAGACTATCATCGAGCTCTCATCCGGCTGCCTGTGCTGCACTATTCGCGGTGACCTGATCGACACTATGAACAACCTGCTCGACAAGCGCGCCACAGGTACCCTGAAAGCCTTTGATCGCATCGTCATCGAAACCACTGGCCTCGCAGACCCCGCACCCGTTTTGCATGCCCTGATGCGAGATGATCTCTTGTTGCAGCGTGTGAAACTCGAAGGCGTTATCACCGTGGTTGATGGCTTCAACGGCATGGCAACGCTGGACGCGCACCCGGAAGCCGTGAAACAGGTGGCCATGGCGGATCGTCTGGTGCTCACCAAACTGGATTTGCTGGAGGGCAAACCCGGCGAAGACATGTTGTTTGCCATCATCGGCCGTGTTCACAAGCTGAACCCCGCAGCCCGCATGCTTACCACCCACAGGGGCGAGGCCACAGCGCCGCGCCTGTTCAACACCGGGCTCTATGACGCCAGCAAAAAGAGCCTTGATGTGCAAGGCTGGCTCGCCATTGAAGGCGTGGAACGCGCCGAGAAGGCGAAGCATAATCACCACCATCACCACGACGCATCACGCCATGATGAACATATCCGTTCCTTCGCCTTTCGTGACCAGCGCCCGATATCGCCGCAAGGTCTTGAGTTGTTCCTCGAATTGCTGACGTCGTATCACGGCCCAAACCTGCTGCGCATGAAGGGCATTATCCTGATGGCGGATGATCCGGCCCGCCCCTTGGCCGTACACGGTGTTCAACATGTTCTGCATCCACCGGTCCGGCTGGAAAACTGGCCTGATGGAAAGCCGGAGACCAGGCTGGTGTTCATTGTGAAAGATATCGAGAAGCCAGTCATCGAAGGCCTGTTCAAAGCCTTCACCGATCAAATCGAAGGTGGCGGTGCCGCCTTCACCGACAAGACATTATCACTGGGGTAGACCATGAAAGCCTATGGACTTAAAAAGTGCTCCACCTGCCAGAAGGCACTGGAGTTTCTGGCCGAGAAGAAGCTGAAGGTGGACTTCACCGACCACCAGGAAACCCCACCGACCAAGACGCAAGTGGCCACTTGGTCGAAAGCCGTTGGCGGCTGGGAAAAGTTGATCAACAAGGCAGGCTATACGTGGCGCGGGCTGGATGCGTCAGAAACCGAAAATCTCACCGAAGCCAAAGCGGTCGCTTTGGCCACCAACCACACGTCACTGATCAAACGCCCGTTGATTGAACATGATGACGGAACTGTGACGGTTGGATTTACAAGTGCGGTGAAGGCGCTGTTTTAATCAACCCCGCACAAGCGGCCTTGTCAAACACGTAGGCCCGCCCTCGCCTTTCCGTGAGATATCAGCGGCCTTCATCAGGTGGACTTTGACGCCAGCAGCTTCCATGCGCCGCACAGTTTCGGGATTTCCCTCAACTGCCACCGCGTGACGCGGTCCAATCGCCAGCACATTGCAGCCCATGGACTCAAATTCCGGCTCCGGCACTTCAACAAAATCAATGCCGCGCTGTTCAAGCAATTCAACCAAACGCACAGGCATCAACGGCAGATAAACCACAGCCAGATCCTGATCCACCGGACTGAGCACACTCATCAAATGAAACACGTCTGACTTGCCCTTGTAGTGCGGCATATCAAACCACAACACCTCTACATCATCGCCGCAGAGTTTTTGCAGCTGCTGCACACCCGCCTTATTGGTCCGGTAGCCAACGCCAGCCAGCAGCGTGTAGCGGTCCAGCCAAACCAGATCACCACCTTCAAGCTTGCCATCGCCGGTAATTTCACCCGCGATCGGCAAGCCCAGTTTTTCCAGCGCTGCACCATTGACATTTGATTCCTGCCGCCGCTGCAGCTTCCCCATGCGCGGCTTTACCAAACCCTTAGGCGTGATCACCAAAGCATCGCGGGCATAAAGCGCATCCAAGGTCAGCCCCTCGGCTGACGGTAAATGAACAAGTTCGGCACCCACCGATTTCAACAAACTTTCAAACCCGGCATATTCAGATTTCGCATTCAAAAGATCAGGCCGCGAGTGCCAATTCAAATCCCGCCATTCCCTGTCAATCTTCGCGTCTGATTGCATCGCCTGTTCGGGTGCTCGTATCGCCACCTGGCGCAAAACACCCCATTCATTGAAGCTTCCGAAATCATAAGTCATTTGCGTCTGATCCTGAAAATCTGGCGGCGGTCGTGTGTTTCGTGCGAGAGCAACGTGTGCCCCTGCTCCGAACAAAAATGCGGCATGTCGATGGCTGACATCGGGTCAGTTGCGACAACTTGCAGCACAGAACCACTGGCCATGGCTTCCAGCCGCTTCCGCGCTTTCAACACCGGCAGCGGACACAGCAGTTCCGTCACATCCAAAATACTGTCCTGTGGCTTGTCGGTCATGATTGGATCGTATAGGGACATCGTCGAGGAGATGCCACATGGCACTGTTAACTGTTCTACCGTTCCAGGGCCGCCTGACCACTGTGTTGTCACGACACTCGCGTGACAATGGTTTCGAGAAGACGGCGACCAGCTGTTTGTGCCTGCTGTTTTCTGGCCCTGATAACGATTGCCATACCGGGCTCACGCGCAAATCCGACAGCCGCACCTTGCCGCTCTACAAGCGCGATATCGACATTCGCAATGTCCGCCAGATCACCATTCTGGCGCAGGAAGAACTGGACGAGATAGCGACACGCCTTGCCATTCCCGCAATCGACCCCTCATGGTTCGGTGCCAACATGGTGGTCACAGGCATTCCTGATTTCACCCTGTTGCCGCCGTCAACACGACTGCAATTTCCATCCGGTGCCACACTGGTTGTCGACATGGAAAACTTGCCCTGCAGCCAGATTGCCAAAGTGGTGGAACGCCATCATCCCGGCACGCAAATGAAAGTGGTTCCTGCTTCAATGCACAAGCGCGGTGTCACCGCCTGGGTGGAGCGTGAAGGTGAAGTCATTGCAGGCGATGCCATTAAAATCGTCATTCCACCAAACCGGCTTTACCCCCACGCATGAAAATACTGGGGGCCATTATCGCCGGCGGTAAATCCACCCGCATGGGCGGACGCGAGAAAAGTTTCATTTTGCTCGACGGTGCAACAGTGTTGGAACGCACGCTCTCTCGTTTCCGCTTTCAGGTCGATGACGTCATCATCAATGCCAATGGCGACGCGGCGAGATTTGCAGCAATCCAGACGACCGTCATCGAAGATGTTCTGACAGACATCGGTACGCCTCTGGCTGGATTGCATGCCGCACTTTATTACGGCGCAAGCCATGGTTTTGAAGCTGTTGTGACGGTGCCTTCAGACGCTCCCTTCCTGCCGCTTGATCTCGTCGAGCGCCTGCTTGATGCTGGACAAGTGACAGGTGCTGCCATCACGCGAAGTGGCGGACAGGATCACTACCTCACAGGCATCTGGACCACAGCCATGGCCAAATCCTTGGGCCAGTTGATCGAGTCTGAAGGCCTGGTTCGCGTGCAGGATTTCGTGACAAAAACCAAAGCGGAAAAAGTTGTCTGGGCCGCAATTCCACATGATCCATTTTTCAATATCAATACGCCAGAAGATTTGGCCGAAGCCGAGCGGATTGCGAAAGGCCAATGAACGTCATCGGTGTCGCAGGATTCAAAAACTCCGGCAAAACCACGCTGGTTGAAAAACTCGTGCGTCACCTCACAGCAAAGGGCTATCGCATCTCCACTGTAAAGCACGCCCATCACTCCTTCGACATTGACCATGAAGGCCGCGACTCGTTCCGGCACCGGAAGGCTGGCGCATCAGAAGTCGCTGTCATCTCCAACGAACGCACTGCCATTATCCATGAATTGCGCGGAGAAGAACCACCATCACTCGAACAGGTCCTGGCGCAATTGAAACCCTGCGATCTGGTCATCGTCGAGGGCTACAAGCGTGATGCCCACGATAAAATTGAAGTGCGCAATCTCGATCTTGCCCATCCTGCTCTTGCGAGTGATGATCCTACAGTCATTGCAATCGCAGCCAACGGCGCGATACATGACTCGTCTGTGCCAGCTTTTGAACGTGATGATGTGGCAGCACTTGCGCATTTCATTCTGTCGCATTTGGGACTCGTGTCGCAATCTGCCTGAGGTTGTCGCTTGTTCTTCGCGGCAGTTGAGTTTTCCTCACTATTGGTGTGAACAGTCCTTTCCCTATTTTTTGCGCGAGAACCTCTCCCATGAAAACAGAAGCAAAAGTCGTCGTCATTGGTGGCGGTGTGGTGGGTGTGTCCACACTTTATCATTTGGCCAAAAAGGGATGGAGCGATGTGGTGTTGGTTGAGCGGAAGGAACTGACCTCCGGCTCCACGTGGCACGCGGCCGGATTGTTGCCCCTCTTCAACATGTCCTATTCCGTCGGCCAGATCCACAAATACTCCGTCAAATTCTACGGCGAACTTGAAGCGGAAACCGGCCAACCTGTGGGCTTCAGCAAAGTTTCGAATATCCGTCTCGCCCGCACCAAGGACCGCTGGGACGAGTTCATGTATTATGCGGGCATTGCCGAAACTCTTGGCATCAGGGTCAACAAACTGACGCCCGAGCAGCTGAAGGAAATCTGGCCGCTCTGCGAAACCGAAGGCATTATCGGTGCCATCCAACATCCGGACGATGGTTACATTCAGCCCGCTGATTTGACGCAAGCCTTGGCCAAGGGCGCACGATCACGTGGTGCCGAAATCTATCGCAACACCGCGGTCACCGCGATTGACCAGAATGCCGATGGCAAATGGGTTGTCACCACAGACAAGGGTGCAATCACCTGTGAACATATCGTCTCCTGCACCGGAAACTTTGCGCGAAAGACTGGCGAAATGGTGGGCCTTGATATTCCCGTCATCCCCGTCGAACACCAATATATCGTCACCGAACCACACCCGCTGATCAAGGAACGCCAGGCCAAGGGCCTTCCCGAAATGGGTGTGCTGCGCGAAGCTGATTCCAGCTGGTACATGCGCGAAGAAAATGGCGGGCTGCTACTCGGGCCTTACGAAAAAGGCGCTCCCTGCTGCTACATGGATGGCCCATCCGACCAATCGGAATACGAACTCTTCCAGGAAGACCTTGATCGTCTCGGCCCCTATATCGAAACCGCCATCACCCGCGTTCCCGCCTTCGGCGAAGTCGGCATCAAGAAAGTATATAACGGTGCCATTGCCTATACTCCCGATGGCTCACCCATCATTGGCCCCGCACCCGGCCTCAAAAACTTCTGGCTCAATGAAGGCCATTCCTTCGGCATTACCGCAGCAGGTGGTGCTGGCTGGCAACTGGCGGAGTGGATCATTGATGGTGAGCCTACCATCGACATGATGGGTGTCGACCCTCGCCGCTTTGGTCCTTATGCGTCGAAGGGCTATCTCAAGATCAAGAACGAAGAAGCTTATGCCAACGTCTTCACGCCGCATTACCCCGATGAAGAACGCTCCGCCGCACGGCCACTGAAAACCACGCCATGTTATTCCCGCATGGAATCCCTGGGAGCGGTATTCGGCACGGTCTATGGCTGGGAACGTCCGGGCTGGTTTGCACCGCAAGGCTATGGCTTGTCAGCAGAAGACCTGAACAGCGATGACACGCTGACCAGTCACAACCATGCACCCCCGTCGCGAGACGGAAAGATCAAAGAAAAATGGTCCTTCCGCCGCTCCAATTATTTCAAATATGTGGGCGAAGAATGCCGCGCTGTGATGAACAGTGTGGGTCTGCAGGACATGTCAGCCTTTGCCAAGATGGAAGTCTCGGGCCCCGGTGCACGCGAATGGCTTGAATCAATTCTCGCCAACAAGATCCCGAAGAAAATGGGACGTATCGCCCTCTGCCATATGCTCACCTCGCTGGGCGGTGTGCGCGCCGAATTCACTGTCTATGAATGGTCGCCGGGCAAATTCTATCTGGTCTCAGCCGGTGCCTATGAGGCCCATGACCATGATTACCTGCGCAAGCTCTTGCCCGCAGACGGTTCAGTGAAGCTCACGCCGATGACCACCCGCCTCGGCGTGCTGGTCATCGCCGGACCCAATGCACGGAAGCTCCTCGCAAAACTCACATCAACCGACTTGTCGAACGAAGCCTTCCCATGGCTCACGGGCAAAGCCATCCACGTCGGCCCCGTTTCCACCCATTGCCTTCGCGTCAACTTCGTCGGCGAACTCGGCTACGAATTCCATCACCCCCTCGAACAGCAAGTCGCTCTCTTCGATTTGCTCATGGATGCTGGCAAGGAATTCAACATCCGCCCCTATGGCATCAAGGCCATGGGCGCACTCTCGATTGAGAAGAGCTATCGATTGGTACCCCGCGAACTCTCAATCGAATACTCAGCCTATGAATCAGGCCTCGACCGTTTCGTGCACCCCTCGAAAGGCCCATTCCTCGGCCGCGATGCGCTGGTGACAGGTAGAGAAAAAGGCCTGAACTGGAACTTCGTGACAATGGAAGTCCACGGCATCACCGATGACTGGTC
>CAXTLE010000008.1:0-27909 GCA_964244855.1 uncultured Aestuariivirga sp.
GGAAGTCTTGGCGGCGCGGCCAGTCGGCAACAGGCCAGATACTGGAGCGATTTTGTGTGCCTGCAACGGGGTTGGCGTCTCTCAGATCAAGGCGGCCCTTCATGCAACGCCGGGAGCGTCGCTTCACATGATTTGTGAGCAGACGCGGGCGGGAACGGGATGTGGGTCGTGCCGTCCTGAAGTCGCTAAACTCATGGCGATCGTTTCTACGTTTGTGCAGGCTGCCGAATAGCTTCTACTTTTCCGGGTGACCGAGTTCACTGATCACAGCTCTTGCCGCCAGGCGCGATGCCTCAATGGTCGGAGATAAGAGCTTGATCCTGTCGAACTCATTTGGCTGGTTTGCCATTGACTGTTTGAGCGCAGCGCCAAAAGCCATGCGAAGTTCGGTTCCGATATTGAATTTCTTTACCCTTGTTTCGCGGGCAAGTGTCTGTCGCATTTTCGACGGAATGCCGCTCCCACCATGGAGCACGAGGGGCACCCGCGTAGCGGCTTCAATTGCACGCAATGCATTCATGTCAATTATTGCTGCTTTCTCGGTTTGCAGATGAAGGTTGCCAACTGAGATAGCCAGTGCGTCAATTCCAGTTTCGCGTTCAAACATCGCTGCCTCCCTGGAAGACGTATGTGTGGACGCGGCGCCATTGTCGTAGCCAACAACGCCAATTTCTCCTTCCACCGAGATTTGAAATGTTTGGGCCGCTTTGACGACGCGTGATGTGAGCTCAATGTTTTCCGCCAAGGGCAGCATTGAGCCATCAATCATTACTGAACTGAAGCCCAGGTCCATGGCTTCAATGCATTCTTCATAAGTGCGGGCATGATCAATGTGGCATACAATTGGCACGGACGCCTGTTCTGCGAGATGTCGAAACATTTTTCCGAGAATGGAAACCGGCATGTTTTTTCTACAACCGGGTCCGGCTTGCAATATAATTGGAATGCGAGTTTCCTCGGCTGCTTCGACAAAGGCTCTGGCATCTTCCCAGCCCAAAACCACAAGCCCTGCGATGGCATGGCGCCCGCTGATGGCGGGTCGCAGCACGTCGTTCAACGTCGCAACGGTCATTTGAACTTCGCAATCATATCTTTGATTCCGGGAATGGTTTCGACCTGATAGGCGTGCGTGGGTTGGAAAAATTGAACGAGGGAGCGTTGGCTCAAGCCGCCGAGAATGGTAAAATAATACATCTCATAGCCTGGTGCTGCGACGCAAGGATGATAGCCTTTTTCAAGCACGACAGTTGATCCATCAATCAGGTGATAGGCTTCACCCACCTTGCCATCTTCGCGCTGAACCAGTTGCATGCCAAAGCCATGGTTCGGTTTGAAACGAAAATTATAGGTCTCATCGTGGCGCGTTTCGAGCGGCAGACGGTCGGTATCATGCTTGTGCGGTGGAAAGCCGGACCATCCGCCTTGACCGACTGTGAATAGTTCAGATACCAGCAAACGGCCAACGCGGCCATGATATTTCGTGCCAAGAATGTGTTTGATTTTGCGATGGGTCTTGGTGTCGTCAGAGCCATATTGAATCTTGTCAATATCAGTGTGGCGCACTTCGAATGGTGCAAGCTCAATATCAAAGCGTGCACCTGCTATGAACACTTCTGCTTTCTCCGACTTGCAGATGATGCGGGCCTTGGCGGAGCTTGTGACATAGACGCCCTCGGGCTCCCCACCCCAAACATCTCCATGTCTTTGACCGATTGAAACAAATGGTTTGCCATCAACCTCGATATCGACTGTTCCGGTGGCGGGCACCACGGCGGTTTCATAGCCGGGAACCTGATAGTCGAATGCCTCGCCGTAGTTGAGCTTTACAATGTTGAAGTAGTTCAGGGGTACGCGCGCATCATCGATGTCGATGATGGGTTTGTTCTGGTTGTCAAAGGGTGGGATGTGCATGGGTTCATTCTTTTCAGATCAAGGCCATTCGGAGAAATGCGTCAACTTCGGTGGCAGTGGGCATGGCAGGTGCACAGCCAACACGGGTGACAACGATTGCAGCGGTGGCAGCACCGCGGCGCACTGCAACGGGTAGAGTTGATCCCTGAACGAGGCCGGATATCAGGCCGCCCATGAAGCCATCGCCAGCGCCGGTTGGCTTAAGGGCCGCGACTGCAAACACTGGCGTTTCGAATTGTGCGTTGCTGGTGAATGTGGTGCAGCCCTTCGCGCCTTTTTTGTAAATCACAATACGGTGTGATTTGCCTGCCAGGTTTTTGGCATAGGCCAGACCCTCTTCACTTCCGGCCAGCACTGCAAATTCCTCGTCATTGCCGACAATGATGTCACATAGCGAAACAGCTTCTGCACAGATGTGTTGGGCCTCTGATTTTGAGCGCCACGAGTAAGGACGATAGTCAACATCCATGACGAGGGGCAGACTTAGTTCCCGTGCCATGTTCATAACGTGCAGTGTGCTGCTGCGGGATGGCTGCATTGCGAGGGCAGTGCCCGTTACGATGACTGCCGCGAAACTGTTCAAAACGTGGCTGTCCAATGATGACGTTTCAAGTTGAAAGTCAGCAGCTCCGTTGCGATAGATCACTGATTGACAGTTTTCTGCGCGGGTTTCGACGACTGCCAGTGATGTGCGCGCTTCGCCGGCTATTGTGCGGATAAGGTTTGTTTCGACTTCGTATTGTGTCAGAGCCTTCAGCACATATCGGCCCACTGCGTCGTCTGACACTGTTGTCAGAAGTGATGTTGACCCACCCTGCTTGGTAATGGCAACGGCGATGTTTGCTGCTGATCCGCCAAGTGCTGCCTTGAAATTTTCTGCTGTCTCGATGCCGGCTCCTGGAGGATCGGCATAGAGGTCGAGGCCGGCGCGCCCTACAACAAGAAAACGATTTTTGCGAATTTTTGCAAGCATCGCTTCATTGCTCATCTCCAGCGTCCTCTTCACATTGACGAGTTTCAATATATGCTGCTATGGCGCGTTGCAAGTGCTTGAAACGAAAGGCGCAAGAGTGTCTCAAATCGGTGTTGGTATTGTGGGTGGCGGTTATATGGGCAAGGCTCATGCTGTTGCCATGGCGGCAGTTGCGGCAATATTTGATACAACATTGCGCCCGACACTCGAAGTCATCTGCACGACAACCGTCGCTGGTGCCGCGGACAAGGCGCGGCAGTTTGGTTTTAAACGTTCAACGGCTGACTGGCGTGAACTTGTGGATGATCCTGCGGTGCAGGCCATCGTCATTGCAAGTCCGCAGGACACGCACTGCGATATTGCTCTTGCAGCCTTTGCCAAGGGCAAGCATGTGCTGTGTGAGAAGCCACTGGGTCTTGGTCTGGCTGAAAGCCAGAGCATGGTGGATGCCGCAGAAAAAAGCGGCTGCTTACATATGGTGGGTTTCAATTACATTCGCACGCCGGCATCGCAACTGGCACGGCAGATGATTGCGCGGGGAGAGATTGGTGACATCACTTTCCTGAGAGCCGAACATACAGAAGATTTTCTGGCAGATGGCAGCTTGCCGGGTGACTGGCGCACGCAGGGTCGTGACAAGGGCAACATGGGAGACTTGTCACCCCACATTATCAATGCAGCCCTTGCGCTTGCAGGGCCCATTACGTCGTTGGTTGCCGATATTGCCACCGTGCACAAAACCAGAGGCGGTGTGGAGGTTACCAATGACGACCAGAGCGCCATCATGTGTCGCTTTGCCAGCGGTGCCATGGGACAGCTCTTCATCAGCCGCGTCGCCACAGGCCGCAAGATGGGATATGCCTATGACATTTACGGCACCAAGGGCTCGATCAGGTTTGATCAGGAAGACCAGAATGCCTTGTGGCTCTACAAGGCAGAGGGTGCGGAGGATCGGCGCGGTTTCACCAAAATTCTGACCGGTCCGCTTCACCCGGATTTCAAATCATTCTGCCTGGGTGCTGGTCATGGCACGGGCTACCAGGAACAGATCATCATTGAAGCGCGGGATTTTCTGCAAGCCATTCACGAAGGCAAATCCATGTGGCCAACATTTCGGGATGGAATGCGGGTGAATGAAATTGTCGAAGCCAGCTGGCGCTCACATGAGGGTCGGTGCTGGGTGGATATTCAATAGTCAAATTCTGGAGCTTTCCATGACACGTTTAAGCTGGGGCATGATTGGTGGCGGCGAAGGCAGCCAGATCGGGCCGGTTCACCGCATCAGTTCGGCCATGGATGGGCGCTTTGATTTGAAAGCTGGTGCACTTGATGTGGATCCGCATAAAGGCCGTGACTTCGCGCAGCGGCTTGGCATTTCCGCAGATCGTGCCTATGGCGACTGGCGCGAGATGCTGGATGGCGAAAGCCAACGGAAAGACCGGATTGATATGGTGACCGTGGCCACGCCGAATTCCACCCATTATGCCATCACCAAGGCTTTCCTTGAAGCGGGCATTCATGTGTTGTGCGAAAAGCCCATGACCGTGACGGTTGATGAAGCTGAGGACATTGCGGCGACCGCCAAGCGCACAGGTTCCATATGTGCTGTCAATTATGGCTACACGGGTTATTCGCTGGTCCGCCATATGCGGGCCATGGTGGCGCGGGGTGAGCTTGGCAAAGTGCGGCTTATTGTTGTTGAATTCGCCCATGGTTTTCACGCGGATGCTGGTGATGCTGATAATCCGCGCATGCGCTGGCGCTATGATCCGGCGCAGGCAGGCATCTCCGGGCAATTTGCTGATTGCGGTATTCATGCCTTGCATATGGCCAGTTTTGTTTCCGGTCAAAATGCTCACGACGTATCGGCTGATTTCATATCGACAATCAGTTCCCGGCAATTGGAAGATGATGCCATGGTGAATGTGCGCATGGATGGCGGCACCACCGTGCGGCTATGGACGAGTTCAGTGGCCATTGGCAGTTTTCATGGCTTCAATATTCGTGTGTTCGGTGAAAAGGGGGGCTTGCGCTGGGCGCAGCAATGGCCGGACCAATTACATTGGACGCCGCTGAACGGTCGCACTGAGACCATCGAGCGTGGCAGCGCTGGATTGTCGCCCGATGCCGAACGGGCAACGCGCATTGCCACAGGTCATTCCGAGGGTATGCTGGTGGCCTTTGCGAATATCTATGCTGATCTTGCTGATGTCATTAAAGCCAAGCGTGAAGGCGTGCCGCCTGATCCGAATGCGCTGCATTTTCCAACGGCGGTTGACGGGCTCCGGTCAATTGCGGCCATCAAGGCCTCTGTTGAATCGGCAAAACATGCGGGCGCCTGGACTGATGCCCGCCCAACACGTTTCCGGCTCTGAAAGAGGACCGAAACAATGTTCGGCTTTGATGTGATTGTCTGTGGAAGTTTGCATCTTGATATCATGGTGCATGCACCTGCCTTGCCTCGCATTGATGAAACAGCAGTGGGCAGTGCCTGGGCGCAAATGTGTGGTGGCAAGGGTGGAAACCAGGCCGTGCAGGCGGTGCTGGCGGGTGCACGAACGGCCATGATCGGGCGCGTTGGTTTGGATGCCTTCGGACGGACGTTACGGACCAATCTTGAAATGTCCAAAGTTGATATATCGAGTTTGACGATTGACGATGGCACGGGGTCCGGGATGAGTGTTGCCATTCTGCAGGATGATGGCGACTACGGTGCTGTTATCGTTTCTGGGGCCAACACCAAAATTGATCCAGACAGATTGCCGGAGCAGTGGGCGGCACTTGGGGGAGCGAAAGTTCTGGTCTTGCAAAATGAAATTCCGCATGTGGTCAATGTGGCTGCTGCAAAACTGGCGCGGCAGTCTGGTGCTTCAGTTGTGTTCAATGCTGCACCGATGCGGGATTTGGGCGATGACTTGCTCGGTTTTGTTGACGTGCTGATTGTCAACCGGGTTGAGGCGGAGGCTTTGTGCGGCTCACCTGTTGGCAATCGCGCTGCGGCGCGTGATGTGATTGCCGGACTTGGCAGTGGCCTGCGGGCTGTGATCATTACTTTGGGTGGAGACGGGTTGGTTGCCGTTTCGCGTGATGGTCATGTTTTTGAGTGTGAACCTGTTCCTGTCAAGGTTACCTCCACGCATGGTGCCGGTGATTGTTTTGTGGGAGTTCTTGCTGCCGAACTTGCGGCTGGTGCAGCGCTGGAAAAAGCTTGTGACAGTGCAAATATGAAAGCCGCTGCATTTGTGTCCCGAACAAAGTGAAAGTAGAACTTCATGCTCCGTCACGTTGATCCCGTCATTTCCGCCGAATTGCTATATGTCTTGATGTTGATGGGGCATGGCGATGATATTGTTTTGTGCGATGTCAATCATCCGGCCGTCAGCATTGCCAAGGAAACGACCTATGGGAAATTGCTGGATCTTTCGGGCTGCAGGATTCCTGAGGCGACGCGGGCCATATTGGGATTGATGCCGCTTGATACATTCGTTGAAGAGCCTGTGATGCGCATGCAGGTGGTGGGTGATGCCAAGGGCCATGTGCCGATTTTTGAGAAGATGCAGGAGACGGTTGACGCTTGTGAAAAGCGACGCGTGAATATTGGTGCCTATGAGCGGTTCGCATTTTATGCTGCTGCGAAAAAGTCTTTTGCGATTGTGCGGACGTCTGATCCCGGCCCTTACGGCTGCTTTATCCTGCGTAAAGGTGTGATATCGCTCTGATCAGTTTCTGAAAATAGTCCTTGACAGGCCTAATTATCCGTTCTATATATGTTCCTGAGATTGGGAAAGGAGCAGGCCATGTCGACAGCATATATTTTCGCCCTTGCGGGGGCTTTTCTGAGCATGGTTTTTGTCATGCTGCTGGTTCAAAACTCGCGTTTGCCAGCACGGCAGCGCAAATATCGGCTGTTTCGCAGCGTGCTGCTGACGCTGCCACTTCAGTTGCTGCAAAAAAGTGCGAAAGTGTTTTCATCTCGCGCTGTGCGGACGGCTGATCCGCATCACAGGCAGCTTGCAGCATGTAACCGGTCGCCAAGGTTGCTGCCAGGGCACGTTGGAACTGGGTTGCGGTTGCGAGGGCGGGTTGCTTTTGTGCGGACGTCCGCAGTGTCGCAATCGACCGCGCAAGCACCTCATAGACTGGCGATGCTCCAAACCGGGTTTGCGCCTGTGCAACAGTTTTTTCGCAACGCGTCAACTCATCAGCACATGTTTCGCCGTTCTGGAGTTGCAGCTTACGGGTTACGAGATCGATGGCCTGAATGCCGTTTGTGCCTTCATAAATCGGCAGAATGCGGGCGTCGCGATAATATTGCGCGGCACCTGTTTGCTCCATGTAGCCCATGCCGCCATGAACCTGGACGCCGGTGGAGGCAACTTCAACTGCAACATCAGTGGCGAAGGATTTGGCCAGTGGTGTCAGAAGTGATGCGCGCGCCAGCGCCGCTGCACGCTGTAATTCGTCGGGTGCTCGCAGGGATTCGTCGAGGGCTGCTGCTGTGGCCATGCAAAGCAGGCGGGCCGCCGCGGTTTTGGCCTGCATGTCGAGCAGCATGTGTTTCACATCAGGGTGGGCCATGATCGGGCTTTGGGCATCACCGCCCGGGAGTTTGCCTTGACGTCGCTCACGGGCATAGGCAAGGGCTGCCTGCGTGGCGCGGTCGGCAACGCCGACGCCTTGGACGCCGACCAGAAGTCTTGCATTGTTCATCATGGTGAACATGCAATTGAGCCCGCGGTTTTCCTCACCGATCAACCAGCCGGTAGCGCCGCCGTTGTCGCCATAAATCATGGTGCAGGTGGGTGAGCCGTGAATGCCGAGTTTGTGTTCGATGGAATGACATCGCACATCGTTCTGCGAACCGTCGGGCAGGATTTTTGGTACAAGGAACAAGGATATGCCGCGCGTGCCCGCAGGTGCATCGGTCAATCTGGCGAGAACCAGATGAATGATGTTGTCGGCGCAATCATGTTCGCCATATGTGATGTAAATCTTTGTGCCCGATATGCGATAGGTACCATCGCCATTCCGCTCGGCCTTGCTGCGCAAGCCTGACAGGTCCGAGCCGGATTGGGGTTCAGTCAGGTTCATGGTGCCGGTCCATTTTCCTGACACCATGTTGGGCAGGTAGACATCCTTCACTTGGTTGCTGGCATGCGCTGCGATGGCTTCAATGGCTCCGCCGGTGAGCAGGGGAACAAGTGCGAAGGCCAGATTTGCGGCATTCCAGAGTTCGGCGCAGGCTACGGCCATGACCAGGGGCAGTTCCTGGCCGCCATAAGCTGCCGGTGCAGTGAGACTGATCCAGCCGGCTTTCGCCATTTGTTGATAGGCCTGTTTCCAGCCTGGTGGCGTGGTGACCCGTCCATTGGCATATTGGGATGGCCGCGTATCGCCGATGCGGTTGAGTGGGGCCAACTGTTCTGCGGCAAATTTTCCGGCCTCACCCAAGATGGCCTCAGCATCCGGGATGGTAAAATCCTGATCCGTGCCGGAACCGAGCTTGCCAGCACTGCGCATGGCCAGGAGGATGGCGGCTGTTGGTGGATGATAGGTCATGCGTCAGGTTCCAGACGTTTGGTCGTTTTGGTAAAGAATGCATCCAGACGTTCGTTGATGTCGGGGTTCATCTGCACGGCGGCCGCAAGCAGCGACTCCGTAAAAAGACCATCGGTTGTCGACATGTCGCCAATGCGGGAGATGCCGGTGACGATGGCGTAGTTCGTGGTTGGGGGGTGGGTGGCGATCTGTTTGGCCAGGGCTTTGGCGCGGATGAGGGATTGCCCTGCGCCGACGACCTCATGAGCCAGTCCGAAGTCCAGGCCCCGTTGCGCGTCATAAGTGCGGGCAGAGAGCATCATGTCGACCATGCGGGCGGCTGTTACAATGCGGGCCACGCGCACCGTTGCGCCACCGCCGGTGAAAATTCCACGTTGGCCTTCGGGCAATGCAAAGAAGGTTGATGGTTCGGCGATGCGCACATGGGTTGCAGAGGCGAGTTCGAGACCACCGCCCACGACCGCACCCTGAATGGCGCAGACCACGGGAATGCCGCCAAACTGGATCTGGTCAAAAGTGCGATGCCAGTCCCGGCTGAGTGCCATGAATTCGAGCGCCGAGCGCTGCTTTTCGCGGTGTTCGCGCAGATCAAGCCCTGCACAAAAATGATTGCCCTTTGCGGCGAGAACGAAACAGCGTGTGGCTTCAGGGGGCTTTTGGAATGCGGCTTCAATTTCAACCAGCATGGCTTCGTTGATGGCATTGCGTTGGGCCTCGCGGTTGAGGGTGACAATCGTCACGCTGCCTTCCTGTTCGACCGAAATAAATTGGGGTGCCATCATGTGTGACCTGAGTTGGATTGAGACTTGAAAAGAGGTGTGTCATAAATTCAGGCGATCAACAAGGCATCCCGGATGTCTTGGCGTTGGGGTATTTATGCCGGATGGAGAATGGACGCATGCAGAATGGCATTATCATTGGCATTGATGCCGGTACTTCGGTTTTGAAGTCTGTGGCATTTTCACCTTCAGGCGAACAATTGGCAGTTGCCGCAATTGCGAATGACTATGTGACTTTTCCTGACGGTGGCGTTGAGCAGGACATGACCCGCACGTGGGTCGATGCGGCTGCAAGCTTGAAACAATTGGGTGAGATGATCCCCGACCTTGCGGCGCGCGTGATTGCGATTTCGGTGACCGGTCAAGGCGATGGGATGTGGCTGATTGACAGGGAAGGCGAACCAGTTGGACCGGCGATCATATGGCTCGACAGCCGGGCCGCTTCAATTGTTGAGGCTTATGTTGGTACTGACAAATATGCTGCTCATTACCAACGCACGGGCACCGGCTTGACCGTTGTGCAAATGAGCGGAAAGCTGGCCTGGATGCAGCGCCATCGACCAGAGATATTGGCCAGGGCAACACATGCGTTTCATTGCAAGGACTGGCTTTATTTCAAACTGACAGATGACCGCGTTACTGATCCGTCGGAAGCCAACTTTACTTTTGGCAATTACAGAACGCGCGATTATCAGCCGGACATTCTGGATGATCTGGGTGTGGGTGATGCGAAGGCGCTGCTGCCGCCGATTGTTGATGGCACGATGGACTGCGGTTTTCTCAGCGATGCGGCAGCGAAAGCTTCAGGCCTCAAATCGGGAACACCTGTTTGCCTGGGTTACATTGATGTGGTGTGCACCGGTCTTGGCGGTGGCTTGTTCGATCCAACCGGGCAATCCGGCTGCACCATTGTCGGGTCTACCGGCATGCACATGATTTTGCGGCCTGATGCGAATGCGGTGCAATTGAACGCTGAAAAATCCGGCTTCACCATTGCGTTTCCGGTACCGGGCATGGTGTCGCAAATGCAATCCAATCTGGCGGCGACACTGAATATTGACTGGCTGCTTGATGTGGCACGCGGTGTGTTGGGTGGCGAAGGTATTGAAAGAAGTCGCAGTGATTTGCTCAAGGGCATGGATGAAAAGCTGCTGGCGCGTGAACCTGCGAAGTTGCTGTATCATCCCTATATTTCGCGCGCTGGAGAACGCGGGCCTTTCATGAACCTTGCCGCACGCGCCATGTTCAACGGGCTTGATACCACCACCGATTATTATGACATGATGCGGGCCGTGTTTGAAGGCTTGGCCTTTGCGTCACGCGATTGTTATGCAGTGATGGGTCCTATCCCGAAGGAAATACGCCTGACGGGTGGTGCAGCGCGTTCGAAGGCGTTGCGCCTGATTCTCGCAAGTGTACTCGGCGCTGACGTGCGCAGTGTTTCAAGGGAGGAATGTGGTGCGGCGGGAACCGCGATGATTGCGGCGGTTCAGCAAAAATTATTCCCCGATATGGCGGCTTGCGCCAAGATTTGGGTTGATCCGCATCTGGGTCAATCGACGCAGCCGGACGGCGAACTTGCCAAGCGCTACAACAGGATTTTCCCGTATTACGTCGAAGCCCGGCAAGCGATGGGGCCGATTTGGCACGGGTTGAAATAAACTCATAAACTTGTCTTGCATAAAAATTCAGATAGTGTATAAAATGCCATTCTCTGCTGAGGCGCCATGGTTTTTGAACGCACATTGTCTGATCCGACAGATCTTGATGGTCTGCGCTGCTACCTGAAAGCAGAAGACGCGGACGCGCGATTGCTGCCGTTGGACATGCTGCGGGTTGAGATTTCGGGTGACGCTCATTTGAAGTTGGGCGCTGCGGTTTCGGAAGCGCTGGGTTCCAAGGTAAATGCCTTGATTGTATTGCTGACCGATACTTCGGCGATCATGCGCGGAGATCAACGGTTGAGTGATTTGGTGAAGTCACAGCTGACGTCTCACAACGTGCAAATCGTAGTGCTTGATGGTGGCCACGCAACGCTTCATGCAGATGAGCCGACACTGGATGCCGCTGCTGCCGCAGCAAAGGGTGCAGATCTCATCATCACCGTCGGCTCTGGCACTCTGACCGATGTCGGCAAAATGGCGGCCACGCGCAATGGCGGCATTCCACAGATTGTTGTGCAGACGGCGGCTTCGGTTGATGGCTTCACTGACAATGTATCTGTGATTTTACGCAACGGTGTGAAGCGCACTGTGCCATCGCGCTGGCCAACGATTGTGCTGGCAGATACGACGACCATTGGAGCCGCACCTCGCGAACTCAACACCGCTGGCTTTGGCGAGGCGATTTCACTTTTCACGGCCCCTGCTGATTGGTACCTCGCCAATCTCGTGGGCCTCGACAATACATTTCATCCCGCATCAATGGCACTGCTGAAAGCGGCCGCCGCTGAACCGCCGACATGGGCCAGCGGCGTTGGCACGGGGGAGCGGCAAGCGATCCATCAACTGACGAGTCTGCTGGCATTGCGTGGCATTGTCTCAGGCATTTCCAACACCACGGCGTGTTTGTCTGGTGTCGAACATGTGATCAGCCATATGCTTGATCTGCATCACGCGGCGCATCATCAGCCCGTTGGTTTGCATGGTGCGCAAGTGGGGGTGGCAACATTGGTGGCCACAAAGCTGTGGCGCCGGGTGATCGAGGATGACTTGATCAAGCCTGAATTGTTGAAGAAACCCAATCCGCTGAAACTGGAAGCGCGGATTCAACGGGCTTTCAGAAAGCTGGACGGGGATGGCAGCATTGCCGCTGAGTGCTGGAGTGATTGCCAGAAGAAACTGGCACTTGTGGACAAGAATTGGGATCGTTTCGCAGCTGTTGTTGCCAACTGGAAACAGCATTGCACCGAATTTGACAAGATGGTGCAACCGCCAGAAAAACTCCGCCCCGCTTTGAAAGCATCTGGCGCTCCGGCTGCATTTGCAGAACTCAATCCGTCAATCACGCCGGAGCTTGCACGCTGGGCGGTTGCCAATTGTTTTCTGATGCGCAACCGCTTCAACCTGGTTGATCTCCTCGACCTCATGGGTCTGTGGACTGATGAGATGGTGGATTGGGTGATGGCATGAGCCGCGATCTTGTCATCGGTGTGGATTGTTCAACAACGGCGAGCAAGGCCGTGGTTTGGGATCTCGCGGGCAAGGCCATTGCCACGGGCCGTCGCAGTTATGGTGTTGATCATGTGCGCTCTGGCTGGGTCGAACAGAATGCGGCTGATTGGTGGGCGTCAACGTCGGTTGCGATTGCCGATGCGGTTTCGCAAGTGGATGCAAAGCGCATTGCGGCGATTGCGATTACGCATCAACGCGAAACTTTCGTCTGCCTCGACAAGGATGGGAAATCCATTCGTCCGGCCATGACGTGGATGGATATTCGCGCCAATGCGGAAGTTGAGAAATTCGGCAGCGAGGATGTGCATCGCATCACAGGCAAGCCACCGAACCCCACACCTGCATGGTATAAATTACTCTGGCTGAAAAAACATGAGCCGGACACAATTGCCCGCACGGCGCATGCCGTCGATGTGGCGGGCTATCTTCTGCAAAAACTCACAGGTGAATGGGTTACATCATATGCGAGCGCCGACCCCTTGGGTTTGGTTGATCTGAAAAGCTTTGACTATGACGATAATCTTCTCGCCATTTCAGGGCTTGATCGCAGCAAGGTCAGCCGATTGTTGCCGCCGGGGACCATTGCCGGAACATTGACCAGCACAGCGGCGCAAGAACTTGGATTGCCAAAGGATGTTCCGGTTGTCGTTGGTGCGGGTGATGGTCAGTCAGCGGGGCTTGGCTGCAATGTGACACGCCCCGGACGCGCCTATCTCAACATCGGAACGGGAACTGTGTCTGGCGTTTATGCCGATACATATTCGCACGCGAAAACCTATCGCACCATGGGCGGGCCTGTGCCGGGCACCTATATTCTCGAAACCTTCATCGGTGGTGGCACGCAAAATGTCAGCTGGTTTGTGGAGCAACTCTCAGGTCTGGAAGACGCGCGTTTGCGGCCCGGAGAAACGCCGCTGCAAATTCTGGAAGACGCAGCGTCGCAAATTCCTGAAGGCTGTGAGAAACTTTTATGTCTGCCCTATTGGACGGGTGCCATGACGCCTTACTGGGATGGCCACGCGCGGGGTGCCTATGTCGGGATCTCGGGCTTGCATGGCAAGGCGCATATGTATCGCGCCATTCTGGAATCGCTGGCGTTGGAAGAACGGTTGCTTGTCAGTGGTGTCGAAACAGCGATGGGTCGCCCGCTTGATGACATCATATTGCTGGGCGGTGGTTCGCGCAGCCCATTGTGGTGCCAGATCATTGCCAATGTGCTGGGCCGCAGTGTGAAGCTCGCACGGGAACAGGAAAGCACAGCACTTGGCGCTGGCATTCACGCCGCTGCAGCAGCGGGACTTTATCCAGATATTCGCGCGGCCGCTGACGCAATGACGGGTTTCGAGAAAAGCTTTGAACCAGATGCGAAGTCCCACGCACGCTATGCCGACATCTTTGAAGCCTATCGCAGCCTATACCCCGGACTGAAAGACACGTTCCGATTAATGGCGGAGAAAATGCCATGAAGAAACTTGCGACAAATCGGTTTGCCCGTCTCGATATACAGCAGATGCGGTTGATCACACGGGTTGCGCGCCTGCATCACATGCAAGGTTTACGGCAGGCTGAAATTGCTGAAACACTCGATATTTCGCAAGCCAGCGTTTCGCGCTTTCTCGCGCTTGCGCAAGAACACGGCATTGTCCGCACCATCGTGGTGCCGCCGGAGGGGCTTTATCCCGAACTTGAGGACGGGTTGGCTGCGGCTTATGGGTTGCAAGCTGTCTATGTGGTGGACATTACCGCCCGTGAAAGTGGCGTTGAATTGATCTTGGGCGCTGCTGCGGCGCGTTACCTGTCGACGGAACTGGAAGGTGGCCCGGTTTTAGGGCTGACCTCGTGGAGTGCGACGTTGCGTGAAATGGCGCGGCAGATGGAGCCACTCGGTAAGACCAGCGTCAAACGCGTTGTTGAATTGCTCGGCGATCTTGGTTCGCCCCGCTTGCAGCATGAGGCTGCCTTGGCCACACAACAGCTGGCGCGTGCCCTGGATGCCGAGCCCGTCTATTTGCGAACGCCGGGCGTTATTCCAAATGCTGATGTGCGCAGGATTGCCTTGGCAGATGCACATGTGCGCGCCGCGCTGAAATTGATGGACAATGTTGACGTGGCATTCGTGGGTGTGGGTCCTGCAGATTTTCATGGCCCACTGGAAGCGGGCGATAATTTTTTCACGGCACAGCAATTGGCCGAGGTGCGGGCTGCGGGTGCTGTGGGGCAATTGCACCAGCGCTTTATCAACGCCAAAGGCGAAGCTGTGCAGACGCCACTTGATGATCATGTGGTGGGCATCACATTGGCGCAGCTGCGTAAAGTGCGGCGCAAGATTGTAGTGGCAGGTGGTGCGGCAAAACACGCAGCTCTCTCAGCGGCCCTTGCCGGAAACTGGATTGATGTGCTGGTCACTGATGTGAACAGTGCGCATCACTTGATGGCCAATATTACGAAAGGCAAAGCATGACAATTCCCAATGATTTTCTTCTTGAAATGCAGCGCCGCATGCTGCGCATCCGTCGCTTTGATGAGCGTGCGTCGAAGATGGTAAAGCGCGGCGAAATTCCGGGCACGGTTCACACTTCAATTGGCCAGGAGGCGCAAGTTGTGGGTGCTACCATGGCGCTGGGTGAGGGCGACTACATGACCGGAAATCACCGCAGTCATGGTCACCCCATTGGCAAGGGTGCCGCACTTGGGCCTTTGATGGCAGAACTTGTGGGCAAGGCCTGGGGCGTGTGCGGTGGCAAGGGTGGGTCTATGCATCTTGCAGATTTCAAAGTGGGGAGCCTTGGTGAATCTGGCATCGTCGGCTCATCGATTCCGATTGCAACGGGGGCCGCCTTGTCGAGCAAGGTGCTGGGCAATGGCAAGGTGTCTCTCGCGTTTTTTGGTGATGGTGCGGCCAATCAAGGCTGTTTGTACGAAGCCATGAATCTGGCCTCGGTGTGGAAACTGCCGATTATTTTTCTCTGCGAGAACAATCAATATGCGCTCTCGACTCCGGCGCACACGGTGACGGCGGGTGTGCTGGCCAATCGTGCGGCAGGTTTTGATATGCCAGGGATTCGGGTTGAAGACGGACAAAGCGTGTTGAGCGTTTATGATGCAGTCCGTGATGCAGTGGAGCGCGCCCGTGCCGGCAAAGGCCCAAGCTTTGTTGAAGTCGTAACCTACCGTTTCAATGAACACTCTGAGGGTTTGCGCCTTGCTGTTGATTATCGTGACGCGGAGCAAAAAGCCGCCTGGTTGAAGCGTGATCCCGTTGTGATGTTCCGGGATTATCTGCTGACGCAAGATGTTGCTGATACGGCAACACTTGATGCCCTGGAAGCTGATGTTTTGGCTGAAGTTGAAGCATCAGTTCAGTTTGCCAATGATAGTCCGTATCCGGAGCTTTCTGTGGCATTCAAGGATATTTACACTGAAGCTTTGGGAGTTGCACAATGACTGTGACGAGTTATTTGGGAGCCATTGGCATGGCGCAGCGTGAGGCGATGGAAGCAGATTCACGCGTCATCATTATGGGTGAAGATGTGGAGGCCAATGTATACGGCACCATGGGCGGTGGAAAATCCCGCGCTGACAAGGGCGACTTTTTGCAAATGTTTGGCGCCAACCGCATTCGCAACACGCCGATCTCGGAAGAGGTGATGGTGGGTGCAGCGGCCGGTGCTGCGATGACCGGGCTTCGACCGATCGTTGATTTGTCCTATTCGACATTTCTTTATATGGCGATGGACCAGTTCATCAATCAGGTGGCCAAGAGCCGCTATATGTTTGGCGGGCAAGCCTCGCTGCCCGTGGTGTTTCGTTCTGCAATGTTTTACGGCTTGAGCACGGCAGCACACCATTCAGATCGGCCCTATCCGATGTTCATGAATGTGCCGGGATTGAAAATCATGGTGCCTGCGTCGCCAACCGATGCGAAGGGCTTGTTGCGCACGGCGATTGATATGGATGACCCGGTGTTGTCATTCGAGGCGTGCTTGTTGTGGGGCATGAAGGAAGAGGTTGAAGATGGCGAATTCCGCATTCCCTTTGGCGTGGCCCGAAAGCTGCGCGCGGGAACTGATGCCACGGTGGTTGCGATTTCAACCTGTGTTCCCGCCGCTGTGCAAGCCGCACAGAAACTGGAAGCCGAAGGTATTTCAATCGAGATCCTTGATCCCAGAACACTGGTGCCTTTTGACTCAGAAGCTGTATTGAATTCCGTGGCAAAGACGGGCCGTCTGGTCATTGCCGATCCTGCCAATCGCACCTGCGGGGCAGCTGCCGAAATTTCAGCGATAGTGGCCGAGCAAGCGTTTGATTGTCTAAAAGCACCGATCATGCGGGTGACAACGCCCGATACGCATATTCCATTCAGTCCGGCACTTGAGAAACAACTCTATCCGAATGCCGACAAAATTGCCGATGCGGTGCGCAAGGCCGTTGGCAGCAAACCACGAGGACATTGATTATGGCAAATATAAAAGTGCTGCTTCCGCAATGGGGCATGGGCATGAGCGAAGGCAAGATCGTGAAATGGTTGAAGGCCGTTGGCGATACAGTGAAGGAAGATGAACCGCTTGCCGAAATCGAAGCGGAGAAAACCACAGAGACACTGGAGTCTCCGGCGGCGGGGGTGCTGACCGAAATACTCCACGATGTGGATACGACCATTGAAGTGCGAACACCAATCGCCGTTATCAAAATTTCTTGAGAGGATCAAATCATGCCTTGGGCCAATCCCCGTAAATTGATCGAAGCTGCACGGAAGGGCAAATATGCCGTAGGTGCCTTCAACATGCACAATGAGGAAACCACAGAAGCACTGGTGCGAGCCGCTGAACAGGCGAAGTCACCGGTGATCCTGCAAGTCGGTCGCGCCCTGGTGCCGCATGTTGGTTTGAAGCGTGGTTTTGAAATGACCAGGCGCATAGCCGAGGAATCCGATGCGCAATTTGTGATCCATCTCGATCATGGTCCGTGGGAAGAATGCATAGAAGCCATCAAGCTCGGCTTCAATTCCATCATGTGTGATTTCGCACATCTGCCGTTTGAGGAGAACATCGGTTTTACCAAACGCATTGTCGAAATCGCGCATGACTTCGGAATTCCCGTAGAGGCAGAACTCGGCAAAATTCCTGATGTTGGACAGAGCGTGAATTGGGAAGACTATTACACCACCGTCGAGGAGGCCCAGCGCTTCGTGGCGGAAACCGGCGTTGACTATCTCGCCATATCGGTTGGCATTGTGCATGGTGTGATCCCCGGTTTGAAGCCAGAACCCTTGTCGATCAAACGCACGCTCGAAATTCGCGATGCCACGAAAATTCCGTTGGTGCTGCATGGCGCGTCAGGCATTCCGGTTGATGAAGTGCAGGCTGCCAAAGCGGCGGGTGTCCACAAGTTCAACGCGGATACGGATTTGCGCCACCTGTTCCGGCAAGGCATGCTGGATGTGTGGGCAAAGGGCGACCATCAGCTTGAAGACGCCATGGCGGAAGGCAGGAAGCGCATGATAGCGGGCACCATTGAGAAGATGGAGCTTTATGGTTGTGCCGGAAAAGCTGCGTGAGTGAGGCATTTCCCGGGATGTTCCAGCTGATCGATGACACAGCTGCACCGGGACCGCCACCCAGGGAATATGCCGCCTGGGTGAAGGACAAACTTGCAACTTTGCAACCGGGTGATGCTGGCATTCTGCGCCTGCGCCGACCCCGGCCAACAGCGGCATTTTCTCCGCAGGATACAACGCACCCTGACTATGAACGCGTCAAGGCGCAGGCGCGGGTCAGTGGTTTTGAACCGATTGAACGCGGCACGGGCGGCAGGCTTACCATGTTTGATGAACAT
Organism: uncultured Aestuariivirga sp.; assembly: GCA_964244855.1. Classification (GTDB taxonomy): domain Bacteria; phylum Pseudomonadota; class Alphaproteobacteria; order Rhizobiales; family Aestuariivirgaceae; genus Aestuariivirga. The sequence goes on from CAXTLE010000008.1 coordinate 18,231, forward strand.
GCACTTGCGATCACACTGATCTGGCCGCATGCAGAGCCGCATGCGCATACCATGCGACGGTATGAAATATTTTCGGGTGCGATTGTCAGTGCATTGACGAAGCTGGGTATTGATGCGCGTGTAGGTGAATTGCAAAACGAATATTGCCCCGGCAAATTCAGCATCAATGCCGGGGGACATGTGAAACTTGTGGGCATCGCGCAGCGCATGAACCGGAGATGTGTCCAGATGGGTGCCATCATCGCGGTTGAAAGATCAGTGCAAGCCTGTGCTGCAATTGTCATGGCTTATCAAGCCATGGGGCTGCCATTTGATCCTCGCACCTATGGTGCGATTGCGGATTTTCGTTCCGACGTGACGCATGGTGAGGTGTTGGCGCGGTGTGTTGCAGAGATGCGGAACAGCTTGGTTTGAATCTTGGAGGAGTCGATTTCCTTCTCCCTCCCCACAAGGGGGAGGGAACCAGTCCGAGCATATGTCCTCGGCCTCATTTCTGTGTCGCTACAGTTCAGTCATTCAAAATACGCATCAATTCATCAGACCAACCGGGTTGAACAGAATTTTCCCCGGACACTCGTGCGCGTTGGCGGGAATGACGGGAAAATTGAGTGCATTTGATCATCCGATGCTTGTCTTATGACTTTCTCTGCCAGTGAGGCAAAGTGGAACCGCTGAGAGAGGATGACAGTCCTCTCGTCAGCGGCGGAGATGGATCGTTTCGGAAGCCTTGTCGCGGCTCTCAACACTCATACATGCTCCAAACTTAAAGTATTTCTGATCTTCGGGCGCTATTGTGAAGCTCGTGAACCTTCGAAGAAGCCAAACGCGGACGAAATCCCGCAAATTCTTTTTCACCTGTTACCCAAGTGTAACCCAGCGCGACTTCCAACCCTTGCACACCGAAAAAGGAAAACCCGCTATCTCAATGAGACAACGGGCTTTTATTTGGTTGCGGGAGCCAGATTTGAACTGACGACCTTCAGGTTATGAGCCTGACGAGCTACCGGGCTGCTCCATCCCGCGTCACAGGGACATGACATCATCATGAACGCGAGGCGGGGTGTAGCAGTGCTTCGCTGGAATGGGAACCCCTTGCGCAGATATATTTTTGCACTGCGACATTCTGGAATATTTCGTGAACCCTGTGCCGTTGCGGCACAGCTGTGCGGGCTTTGCACAGTCTGGTAAGGCCTTGTTAAACTTAAAAATTTCAATTGGAAAGGGTTTCGAAACCACCTCGCGCTAATTTGTACCCACGACATGTGTTGCCTCTTAGCGGGGAAGTGTCTCAGGTCTTCCGGGATAAGGTACTGCGTACCCGGATGCCAGTTTGTAACATGGGAGGCTTCCGGAAACGGACGCTTCCCATTTGTTTTTGCTGCGCGCAACCGCACCGCCCTTGTCAAAATACCAGCATTGACGCATGTCATTTTCGCGGGTCGAACCAAGGGAGATTTATCATGATCAATCGGAGACGTTTTATGGGTGCGGCCACGCTGTTGGCCCTGACGACTCCCGGTGCCGTGTCAGCAGCAGAACGATCGGTAACGCAAGATGTATTGCAAGCCTGGTACGGCCTGTCGCTGGAACTGGTGCGCCATACTCCAATCTATTCACCGCCGGTGGCAAGCCGTGCTTTTGCTTATCTCGGCATTATTGCCTATGAGGTGGTGGCATCTGGTGGTGCGACGTTGCAAAGTCTTGTTGGTCAATTGCCGGATTTGAAGCCGTTGCCGCTGCGGCCGCCGGGTGCGAAGTTCGATGCTGCGAATGTGTTGCATGCAGCCTTTCAAACCGCCGCAAACGTGCTGTTCAGCCATACTGGTCCCACTGGGCAGCGTGCATTGAAAGCTGTGGCGCGAAAATTGGATGTGGAGCTTGCTGCAGGCCTATCTGGTTCGCGCGTGAAGCGCAGCAGGGATTATGGACAGGCGCTGGCACAACATGTTCTGGACTGGTCGATGAATGATGGTGGTGCGGAAATACTCAATATGGGTTTTCCGGAAACGTTCACTGCGGTTGTGGGTGCGGGACATTGGAAGCCCACCAGCGCTGTGCGCATGCAACAGGCGCCCTTGCTGCCGACATGGGGTGACAATCGTAGGTTTGCGACTGCCAACGGCGGAACCTGCGCACTGCCGCCGCCGCCTGCCTATAGTGAAGACAAGACGTCGGAGTTCTACAAGCAGGCTTTTGAAGTTTATGACACGGTGAAAAAACTGACCCCGGAGCAACGCCTGATCGCGCGATTCTGGTCGGATGATCCGATGTTGTCGCCCACGCCACCGGGACATTGGATGTTCATTGCGCTGGATATTTTGAAATCCAGGAATGCGAGTATTGAAGACAGCGTAGACTTGCTGGCCCGGCTCGGCATAGCGGTTTCAGATGCATTTGTGGCCTGCTGGAAAAGCAAGTTTGAATATGATGTCTTGCGCCCTGTCACCTATATCAAGAAGGTCATCGACAAGACGTGGGAGCCCATTCTGATCACGCCACCGTTTCCGGAATATCCGTCGGGCCATAGTTCACAGTCTGGTGCGGCGGCGGCTGTGTTGACGCAGTTTTTTGGCGAGAATTTTGCCTTTGAAGACAAAACCCATGTGAGGGAAAAACTTCCCGTACGGGGATATAAAAGCTTTCTGGATGCAGCGAATGAAGCTGGAATTTCCAGGCTTTATGGTGGTATTCACTTCCGTGCGGCGGTGGAGCGCGGGCTTGACCAGGGGCGCTGTGTGGGCGCTGCGGTCAATGCAATGAAGACGAGGCGGACAGTATGATGCGGTTTGTTTTTGCAGCAACAACTTCATTGCTTCTCTTTGCAGGTGCGGCACTGGCGGAGGCTCCGACGCCTGCCATTCCCACGTTTGAAGAGGTCACAAAATCCTCAGGCGTGTCGTCAACCTATACAGGTGAATATCTCTATATGGTAGGCGGTGGTGCGGCGACATTTGACTGCGACAAGGATGGTTTTCCCGATTTGTTTACGGCTGGTGGTGAGGGTGGTGCATCATTGTTTCGCAATGTGTCGAAACAGGGTGGTGCCCTGAAATTCAAAAAGCAAAAGAGCGGACTTGAACTTGACAAGGTCACAGGGGCTTACCCGCTCGATATTGATGCTGATGGCAATACGGACCTCGTTGTCCTGCGTGTCGGTGAAAACAAGGTGATGCGCGGGCTTGGAAATTGCAAATTCGAAGCTGCCAACAAGCGCTGGGGCTTTGATGGCGGTGATGCCTGGTCCACCGCTTTTGCTGCAACATTTGAAAAAGGAGCGGTGTGGCCAACCATCGCGATTGGTAACTACATCGACCCGAAACAGGAAATTTCGCCTTGGGGGTCCTGCACCGAGAATTGGTTGCAGCGGGCGCGCATTGAGCAGAAGAAACCCCCTTACGCTTTCACCAAGCCCGTGCCGTTGACACCAAGCTATTGTGCATTGTCCATGTTGTTCACGGATTGGAACCGCTCCGGCACGCCGTCGCTGCGCGTGTCGAATGACCGTGAATATTATGAGGGCGGAGAAGAGCAGATGTGGAAGCTCGCGCCCGGCGAAGCCCCAACACTTTACACCGACAAGGATGGTTGGAAGCGGTTGCGCATCTGGGGCATGGGCATTGCATCGGCAGATGTGAACGGCGACACCTATCCCGATTATTTCCTCACCTCGATGGCGGACAACAAGTTGCAGATGCTGAAAGAGGTGAAGACCGACGGCACATCGAAAGCCGATTTCAAAGACGTGGCCTGGCCAAGTGGCGTTACATTGCACCGCCCGACGTTTGGCGATGATCTTAAAAACTCGACCGCATGGCATGCGCAGTTTGAAGATGTAAACAATGATGGCCTCGCAGATTTATTCGTGGCCAAGGGCAACATCGATTCCATGCCGGATTTTGCGATGAAGGATCCAAACAATTTGGCGCTCGGAAAATCCGACGGTACATTTATTGATGTGGCGAAAGACGCTGGCGTGGCCAGCACGCAGACCTCCCGCGGCGGCATGGTGGTGGATTTCAATCTTGATGGGCTGATGGATTTGGTGGTGGTCAACCGCCGCAGTCCGGCACAGGTTTGGCGCAATACGTCGAAGGGTTTGGGCCACTGGCTGCAAGTGAAGCTGGAGCAGGACGGCGCCAATCGTGACGGCATCGGTGCCTGGATCGAGGTGAAGCGTGGTGACGTGATAGGCCGGCGTGAAATTACCTCGGGTGGTGGGCATGCGTCTGGACAATTGGGTTGGTGGCATTTTGGTTTGGATACTGCCGACAAGGCCGAAGTGCGGGTGCTGTGGCCTTATGCCGGGCCCGGACCGTGGCAGGCGGTTTCGGCCGATGGATTTTATGTGTTGAAAGCGGGGGCTGAGCCGAAGCTTTATACGCCGAGACATACGCTTGACCGTCCTCAATGAATTTTGATCTCGTCATTTTCGATTGTGACGGCGTGCTGGTGGACAGTGAGTTGTTGAGTGCACGTGTGCTGATGGCGCAACTCAAGGAGATGGGTATTGATCTTTCGCCGCAACAATTCCGCGCGGAATTTCTGGGCCGCAGTTTTGCGTCTGCCGCCTTGCAGTTGAAGGCGCGCACGGGACTTGACTTGCCGGAACATTTTGCGCGGGATTATTTCATCCGTCTCAACACACTGTTCGCGACCGACCTCAAACCCATGCAGGGGGTGGAACAGGTGTTGAAAGCGCTGAAGGTGCCACACTGTGTGGCGTCGGGTTCTATTCCGCCACGGCTGGATTTTTCGTTGAAGGTGTGTGGCCTCGACACGCATTTCGGCGCGCATGTGTATTCAGCCGCACTTGTGAAAAATGCCAAGCCTGCGCCTGATCTTTTTCTCCACGCTGCGGCTGCTCATGCCGTGGTGCCGTCGCGCTGTCTTGTGTTGGAAGACAGTGAAATGGGTGTGCGCGCCGCGCATGCAGCGGGGATGACGGTTTGGCATTTTGCGGGCGGGGCGCACGTCAAGGCCGGGCAAGTACTGCCGCCTGACCTCCCCGTGGACCGCGTTGTCCATGATATGGCTGAAATATTGCAGTTGTTCCGCGAGGCTGGTCTTTGTCACGACGGCGATGTAGCACCACTTGCTGAATGAGGAATAACAGCTGTGGCACGCAAACCGGAACCAGAGAAAGAACGTCTTGATGATGCGGGCCGGGCAGGGTGGCTCTATTACATCGCGGGCAATACCCAGGACGAGATTGCGAAGAAGCTTGGCGTGTCGCGGCAGACGGCACAGCGGCTGGTTTCGCTTGCTGTAACCGAGCGTTTGATCAAGGTACGATTTGACCACCCGCTGGGGAGGTGCCTGGAATTGTCAGGCCGGTTGAAAGACGCCTACGGTCTGGACAGTTGTGAAGTTGTGCCAGCCGATCCTACTTCCAATTCTGAAACGCTTGGCATTGTTGAAGCCGCAGCTGCGGAGATGGAGCGCTATCTGGTGTCGCGTCATCCGGTCATTGTAGGTTTGGGAACGGGCCGGGCGCTGCGGGCTGTCGCTGAGCAGATCAGCCCGATGGAGTGCCCGCAGCACAAGATTGTCTCTATCGTTGGCAACATAGCACCTGATGGGTCTGCTACAGTGTTCGAGGTGTCGTCGCGTGTGGGTGACCGGGTGGGAGCGCCACATTATCCCATGCCGTTTCCTGTTATTGCGGCCACTGTGCATGAAAAGAACCTGCTGGTGCAGCAGAAGTCTCTGCGCAATGTCATGGACCTGGCAGCGCAAGCTGATGTGACTTTTGTTGGTATTGGCACGGTTGATGAAACGGCGGCCCTGTTGCGCGACGGTTTCGTGCGACCGGATGAACTTCGCGCCATGGTCAAGGCAGGAGCCGTGGGCGAGATCACAGGCTGGAGCTTTGATGCATCAGGAAAGTTGATTGACGGCCTGGTCAATGACCGGGTCCTCAGCGTTCCCGTTGATATGCCGGCAAAGCGGCGCATTATTGGGGTGGCCATGGCAGCAGGGCGATTCAAGGCCATCAAGGGGGCCATTACCGGCAAATTGGTCAATGGCCTGATCACCAATGAACTGATGGCTGAGCAATTGTTGCGCATGTGAGCAAATATTCGAATTGTATTTTATAATTTGGAATCAATATGTTAGAGTTAAGAAGTTGATTCATTTTTGCAGTGCAGCGACGAATTCGGCTTGACATTGGCCTGTGATAGTTGTGACTTATTCTCGCGTTCTGGGCAAAAGCCCGCGTATCCACTTGGGAGGACTATCTATGAAATCCATCGTTAAAGGCGTCTTGGGCGCCTTCGCGTTTGCAGCCCTTGCCTCAACGGCCATGGCTGAAGACGTCACACTGACAATCGCCACCGTGAACAACGGCGACATGATCCGCATGCAGAAGTATACGGATGATTTTACAGCTGCAAACCCCGGCATCAAGCTGAACTGGGTGACACTGGAAGAAAATGATCTTCGTCAAAAAGTGACAAAGGACATTTCCACCAAGGGCGGCCAATATGACGTGTTGACCATCGGCATGTATGAAACCCCAATCTGGGGCAAGAACGGCTGGCTCGTTCCTTTGGCTGGTCTTGATGATCCGGCAGATATTTTGCCAGCGGTTGCTGGTGGCCTTTCCTATGACGGCAAACTCTATGCAGCGCCTTTCTACGGTGAATCATCATTCGTGATGTACCGCAAGGACCTGATGGACAAGGCTGGCTTGAAAATGTCAGACACGCCAACCTGGACTGAAATCATTGATGCTGCCAACAAGATGACCGACCGCGCCAATGGCGTGAACGGCATCTGCCTGCGCGGCAAGGCTGGTTGGGGCGAAAACATGGCATTCCTCGGAACCATGGCAAACTCCTACGGCGCACGCTGGTTCGACGAACAATGGCATCCACAGTTTGACTCACCGGAGTGGAAGACTGCTATTGAAACCTATCTGAAGGTCATGAAGGACGCTGGTCCTGAAGGTGCTTCGGGCAATGGCTTCTCGGAAAATCTGGCCCTCTTCCAATCCGGCAAGTGCGGCATGTGGGCAGACGCGACTGCAGCTGGTTCATTCGTTATTGATCCAAAGGCATCGTCAGTTGCAGCCAACGTAGGCTTCACGATTGCTCCGGACGCAGGTTTTGGCAAACGTGCCAACTGGCTCTGGGCTTGGGCACTCGCAATTCCTGCAGGTTCGCAGAAAGTTGACGCTGCGCAGAAGTTCATTGGCTGGGCAACCTCCAAGCATTACGGCGAAATGATTGCCGCAAAAGAAGGCTGGGCGAATGTGCCTCCAGGCACACGTACATCACTGTACAACAACCCGGAATATCTGAAGGTGCCATTTGCCCAAATGACACTGAACTCCATGAACGCTGCAGATCCAATGCACCCAACTGCAAAGCCAGTTCCCTATACTGGCATTCAGTTCGTTGCCATTCCTGAGTTTGCCGGCATCGGCACGAAGGTTGGTGAAATATTCTCGTCTGCTCTCGCGGGCCAGATTACTTCGGATGAAGCATTGGCGCAGGCTCAGGCTTACACCACCGATGCCATGACCAAGGCTGGTTACATCAAGTAAGATATGAACTGCCCTTCTCCTGGAAACGGGGGAAGGGTGGTTATTTTTCGATTGAATCGGGCTCAGGCATTCAAACCAAGTCTCCGTCACCCCAGCGCAGGCTGGGGTCCCGCTCATCATCAGGCGCAGTGCTTGTAACTTAGCTGGATGCCAGCCTTCGCTGGCATGACGATGGTGTTGGATTTCGCACTATTGGCCGCACGGCACTCTTTCAGCGGGACAAGACCATGGCGACACGTCAAGCACAAGCACTTGGAAAATGGGCCCTGTTCCCATCAGTAGCCGTTCTGGCTGCATGGTCATTCGTGCCCTTGGCGCTCTGCATCTATTATGCGTTTCTGCGCTATACCCTGATGACACCGGACAATACAGGCTGGGCCGGGTTTTCGAATTTCTATTATTTTTTCAAAGATCCATTTTTCCTGAAAGACTTCATCAACACGATTTTGCTGGTTGCGGGCACAGTGGTCACCACAGTTGTGGGTGGCGTGCTTCTGGCACTGTTGCTTGACCAGCCGTTCTGGGGGCGCGGCATCGTCCGTATACTGATGATTTCACCCTTCTTCATCATGCCAACCGTATCTGCGCTGGTGTGGAAGAACCTGCTCATGCATCCGGTCTTCGGATTGTTTGCAGGAATTCAACGCTTCTTCGGTTCACACACACCGCTGGACTGGTTTGGAAAAGTGCCGCTGTTTTCCGTGGGTGTGATCGTGTCGTGGCAATGGTTGCCCTATGCTGCGCTCATCCTGTTGACGGCCCTGCAATCGCTAGACGAAGAGCAGAAAGATGCAGCGGCCATGGATGGTGCCCCACCCTTGAGCTACTTCCGCCACATCGTACTTCCGCATTTGGCACGGCCCATCACCGTCGTGATTTTGATCGAAACGATTTTCCTGCTGAACACCTTTGCCGAAATCAAAGTCGGCGGTCTTGGCGGCATTGCCGGCAACCTCACCTATCTGGTGTTCTCACATCTCAATGACGCGACCGACGTTGGGCTTGCAGCGGCGGGCGGTTTGTTTGCGGTATTGATAGCAAACATCGTATCCGCTTTTCTCGTTCGCATGGTCGGCAAGAATCTGGAGGCTTGAAGATCATGGCACGCAGACAATCAACAAAGCGCACTGTCGTTATCAGCATTGTTGCCTGGACGATTGGGCTTCTCTTGTTTTTCCCGATTTTCTGGACCGCTGTTGCATCACTTAAAACGGAATCAGACGCCTATTCCTTGCCGCAAAACGTGCTGACAACGCCGTGGACGTTTGAAAACTTTGGTATTGTTCAGGAGCGTTCTGACTATTTCCGCTATGTTTTCAACACAACCGTTATCGTCGTGCTGTCAACACTGCTGGGATTGCTGTTTGCCATTCCTGCGGCCTGGTCCATGGCATTTGCACCGACGGCTGAATCAAGCAGCAAACTGAGCGGGCGGACCTGGCTTGCCATCATCCTCGGTGCTCTCGCCTTTGCTGGCGTGGTGTTGTATTTCAACGACTGGCATCCACAAAACGCGGCTGTCGGGTTCCTCTTGCTGTTCTTGTTTGTGGTTCCGGCCTGCATGTGGGCATGGACACAAAGCACGAGAGGCACATTGTTGTGGATGCTTTCAACCAAGATGATGCCACCAGCAGGTGCATTGATTCCGATCTATTTGATCTTCAATCGTAACGGCCTGATTTTCAAAGACTGGGGCTGGATCAATCTCTCGGACTATAATCTGATCGACAGTTTCTGGGGCATGGTGCCGCTGATGACGCTGCTCAACCTTCCGATTATCATCTGGATGCTGTTCACCTATTTCAAGGAAATTCCTGTTGGTATTTTGGAAGCTGCTCGCATGGACGGCGCGTCACTGTGGAACGAACTCTTCCGCATTCTCACGCCGATGGCGCTGCCGGGCATCGCGTCGACATGCCTGCTCAATATCATACTCACCTGGAACGAAGCCTTCTGGTCACTGAACCTCACCAACAAATATGCAGCACCCCTCAGTTTCTTCATCTCGGAGTATTCAAGCCCTGAAGGGCAGTTCTGGGCCAAACTTTCAGCCGCCTCGATCATGGCCATTGCGCCCATCCTGGTCTTGGGCTGGTTCTCACAAAAACAACTCGTACGTGGTCTGACATT
>CAXTLE010000009.1:0-27569 GCA_964244855.1 uncultured Aestuariivirga sp.
GCTGCAAACCCACCCTGCGACGGCTTCCGTGCAGGCACAGCATTCACCAGCACAGTGCCGCGCAAAATAGCGTCGCGCGCACGGGAGCGGCTTTGGCTCAACCCCCGCACTACCAAGGCTTCATCGAGTCGTTGTGAGCTCACTCAACATCCAAAGGCGTTGTGCCAGTGGGCTTGCCAGCAGGATCAAGTGTAATTTTTTCGATGCGCGCCTCAGCTTCTTTTAGCTTGGCCTCGCAATGCTTGCGCAGTGCTTCACCGCGCTCATAAATCTTGATCGATTCTTCCAGATCAACCTTGCCTGCTTCAAGCCGCGCCACAATGTCTTCAAGTGCTGCAAGTGCCTTTTCAAAAGGCAGTGCGGAAATATCATTGGCCTCAGTCATTACAGTTCTTCCTCATCGTCTTCAAAATCATCCAGCGGATCATCCAGCAAGCCCTGGTCGCCATGCATCAGCGCGTGCACATGCACACCCACCGAACCCGCCAATCCTTGCAAATCATAACCGCCCTCCAGCACCGAAACAATGCGGCCCGAACAAAACTGATCTGCGGCTTCCATGAGCTTCAATGTGACCCACGAGAAGTCTTCCTCAGTCAATTGCAGACTGCCCAATGGATCACGCACATGCGCGTCGAAACCTGCGGAAATGATGATCAAGTCCGGCGCAAACAAATCAAGTGCAGGCAATATGATGGTGTTCATGGCCTCGCGGAATTCAGTTGAGCCATTGCCTGCTTGCAAAGGCGCATTGAAAATATTGCCCACCCCGGTTTCGTTGCTGGAACCGGAGCCCGGAAACAGCGGCATTTGGTGCGTGGAACCATAAAACAAATCCGGTTCCGACCAGAAAATATCCTGCGTACCATTGCCGTGATGCACGTCGAAATCAATCACAGCCACGCGCTCGGCATTGTAACGATCCCGCGCATATTTTGCGGCAATGGCGGCGTGGTTGAAGAAACAAAAACCCATGGCCTTGTTGTGCTCGGCATGATGACCGGGTGGACGCGTGGCCACGAACACATTGTCCGCTTCGCCGCGAAACACCGCATCGACGCCCGCCACGGCACCACCGACGCCTGCAAGTGCAGCACTCAGAGCCGCAGGCGACATGACGGTATCAGGATCAATATGTTCGAACCCGCTCTCAGGCGAAATCGCCCGCATGCGCTGCACATGCTCTGCCGTGTGGGCTAATCGCGCATGCTCATCTGTGCCCAAAGGCGCTTCACGATGTTTGAAACCTTTAAGTGCCGATGACGCCAGAACCGCGTTAACCGCACGGATACGGTCTACCCGTTCGGGGTGTCCCGCTGGCGTTTCATGGGCGAGCGATGAGGGGTGTGAAAAAACGAGGGTGGTCATGGTGGTTGGATTGCGTCACTTTCCCCTGCTATAGGGCGCGGGCGATGACCATGGCCAGCACAATTTCGAAAGCCGCGACGCTTTTGCGCGACGGCGGACTCGTGGCCTTTCCCACCGAGACGGTTTACGGGTTGGGAGCAGATGCAACGAATGACGTTGCTGTAGCGCGGATTTTCGCCGCCAAACAGCGCCCGCAATTCAATCCCCTGATTTCGCATGTGGCGGATATGGAAGCGGCATTTCGCTTGGGCGTGTTTTCGAATGACGCCGAAAAACTCGCCGCCGCCATTTGGCCGGGGCCGCTGACCATTGTTGTCGAGCGTCGCAAAGACTGCCCGATCTCCTTGCTCTGCTCCGCCGGATTACCGAGTGTCGCTCTACGTGTTCCCTCACATCCGCTGGCGCTTGAAACGCTTCGAGCCGTGGACCGCCCCATAGCAGCACCTTCCGCAAATCGTTCTGGCCGCATCAGCCCCACCACAGCTGAACATGTGCTGGCGTCACTGGGGAACGCCGTTGACATGATTCTGGATGGTGGACCTTCTACCGTGGGCGTTGAATCAACGGTGGTGCGTTTCATGGACGACGCGCCCTACATGCTGCGCTCAGGTGGGCTTGCCCGAGATACAATTGAAAACATTCTGCGTCGCCCAATGATGACGCCAATGAATTACGATGCAGATCTGCATTCACCAGGCCAGCTTGAAAGCCACTACGCGCCGCAAGCACAGTTGCGATTGAACGCGGTAGCTCCCGAATTTGGCGAGGCCTATCTGGGCTTCGGCGAGCATGGCGATGGCCCTTGGACACTCTCCAAAACCGGAGATTTGCAAGAAGCAGCCGCTAATCTTTTCAAGATGTTACATGTAATAGATGACTCATCACTTGAACACATCGCAGTGGCGCCGATTCCGATGACGGGTTTGGGCGAAGCCATTAACGACCGCCTCATACGAGCTGCGGCACCGAGGCCAAAATCATGACGAAAATGCCATCTCCTGAAACCATAAAACGCATGGCAGACGTCGTTGGTCCGAAAGGCGTGCTGCGCTCCGACGCGGACAAGGCACCCTACCTCAGGGAATGGCGCGGGCTTTGGACGGGTGAGACGCCGATTGTTCTGCGCCCACAATCAACCGAAGACGTGTCGCGCATACTTGCCATCGCCCACGAAACCGAAACCATCATCGTGCCGCAATCCGGCAACACCGGACTGGTCGGCGGGCAAATTCCGAACAATGGCGAAGTGCTTTTGTCGCTCAACCGCATGACCCGCATCACCAATGTAGATGCCACTGACTTCACACTTACAACCGAAGCCGGGGCCACACTGAAATCCATTCAACACGCTGCCGAAGTCGTCGATCGCCTCTTCCCCTTAAGCCTCGCGTCCGAAGGCACCTGCCACATCGGTGGCAACCTCTCCACAAATGCCGGTGGCCTCAACGTCTTGGCATATGGCAACACACGGGACTTGTGCCTGGGACTTGAAGTGGTGCTGGCTGATGGCCGCGTGCTCAACATGATGAAGACCTTGCGGAAGGACAACACAGGCTACGATCTCAAAAACATGTTCATCGGCGCTGAAGGAACCCTTGGCATCATCACTGCAGCAACACTGAAATTGTTTCCACGCCCCCGCCGCTACGACACGATTCTCGTCGCCGTGCCAACACCTGCCGCAGCGCTCGAATTATTATCCCGCGCCAAACACGCCAGCGGCAACCGTGTTGTCGCCTTCGAACTGATTCCCGAAATCGGAGTGCTGTTCACAGTCAAACACATGAACACCCGCCGCGCCGTGGAAACGGTTGCGCCATGGTATGTGCTATTCGAAATGGCAGACGTTGCCGAAGGTGTTGCTGATACAGTGTTGGAAGCAGCACTCGAATCCGGCACTGTTTTGGACGGCGTAACCGCACAATCCGAAACCCAGCGTCGTGAACTGTGGGGGCTGCGTGAAAACATGTCGGAATCGCAAAAATTTGAAGGCGGTTCCATCAAGCATGACGTCTCGGTGCCTGTATCAAAATTGCCCGCGTTCATCGCGGAAGCATCACGCGCTGTGGAAGCCTTTCAGCCTGGCGTTCGCATCTGCTGCTTTGGCCACATGGGCGACGGCAACATGCACTTTAACGTGTCGCAGCCCGTCAACATGGACAAGCAGGCCTACCTCGCAAGATGGCACGACATGAACCGCGTGGTGCATGACATCGTGATGAAACTGAACGGTTCCTTCAGTGCGGAACATGGCATAGGCGTTTTGAAACGCAAGGACATGCAGCGCTATAAGTCAGCGGTGGAACTAGATGTGATGCGCTCACTGAAACACATGTTGGACCCAAAGAACATTCTCAATCCGGGGCGTGTATTGCCTTAACACTTCCCGCACGCACCGCGCAGTTCAATCGACGTCTTCTCAACCGTAAAACCATCCGCACGCGCTACAATGGCCAGCGCCTTTGCAACCCCCGCATCCGCCTGTTCTGAAACCTTACCGCATTTTTCGCAGATCATGAACACCGTCGCGGCATGGCTTTGGCAGTCTGGTTGTTGACAGGCCACAAAGGCGCTGATGCTTTCAAGTCGGTGCACACGCCCCTGCGCCACCAGTTTGTCGAGTGCGCGATAAACCTGCAACGGCGCTTTTAGCCCAACGCTGCGCAATTCATCGAGCAGCGTATAGGCACTCATGGGTTGGTCATTGCGCGTCAACTTGTCGAGCACAAGCGTTTGGTTGCGCGTGAGATCAGGTATTTCAGTCATGCGCTTTGCTCCCTTGTGAAGCGATGAAACGGAATAATGAGCCCCAACACAAAAAATGTAAGCGCAACCGCCACGATGGATGGACCAGTCGGCGTGTTGAATTTCAATGATGCAAAGAGCCCACCCAAAACCGACACGCCACCAACAACGGCAGCGCAGATCGCCATCATGACAGGACCTGACGAAATGCGGCGTGCCGCACCCGCCGGAATAATAAGCAGCGACGTGATGAGCATGACACCCACAATTTTGATCGACGCCGCAACCACTGCCGCCAACATCAACATCAATAAAATATCATAAGCCGCAACATTGTAACCTTCAGCAGCAGCCAAATCCCGGTTCACAGTTACAGCGAACAACGGCTTCCAAGTCCATGCAATTGCAGCCAAAACACAAATACCCCCTGTGTAAATCGTTGCAATGTCAGTTTTATTCACAGCCAGCAAATCACCAAACAACAGGCCCATGAGATCAAGCCGCACCCATGTCATGAACGCCAGTGCCAGCAAGCCGATCGCCAATGATCCGTGTGACAACATCCCAAGCAAAGCGTCGGAAGACAGCGAACTGCGCTTCTGCAAGGCCAGCAAAAGCAACGCCACAGCAATGGCGACGATGAACACCGCCAGCGTCACATTAATATTGAACAGCAATGACAAGGTCACACCCAGCAAAGCCGCATGCGCCAGAGTGTCACCGAAATAAGCAAGCTTCCGCCATACCACAAAACAACCGAGCGGGCCCGTAACCGCAGCGATCCCTAAACCAGCGACGATGGCGCGCATAAAAAAATCATCCAGCATCGCGTTCAATCCTGAAACTGTCATGCGCCAAGCGTCGCGTCTCACCATGGTGATGCCCGTCGCCGGGATGACAATTGTCTGTCACCGATCCATCACCATGTTGCACCCGGCCGTCGGGCAAATGCTGGTGGTCGTGGTTGTGTTGATAGAGTGCCAGCCCCCCTGCCCTGTCGCCAAACAATTCTTTGTACGCGCTGCTGCCCGCCACAGTTTCGGGCGTGCCTTGACAACAGATGTGGCCATTCAGACAAATCACATTGTCGGTGGCCGCCATCACCATGTGCAAATCATGCGACACCATGAGGATGCCGCAACCGGTTTGATCCCGCACCTGTTTGATCAAGGCATAAAGCGCAATCTCACCCGCGAAATCCACACCCTGCGCAGGTTCATCCAACACCAGAAAATCCGGCTTCCGTGCCACCGCCCGCGCCAACATCACCCGCTGAAATTCTCCCCCCGACAAATGCCGGACTTCACGCTTCAACAAATGCGTGGCCCCCGTACTGTCCAGCGCCGCACCCATTTCAACATCAGTGAGTGATTGCGTGAGCCGCATCAAGCCATCCACACGCAAGGGCAAGGTCCAGTCGATCACCACAGCTTGCGGCACGTAAGCTGACTTCAAACCTGAGCGTTGAACCACTGTGCCTTCAGTCGGCTTCAAAACCCCAAGCGATAGTTTCGCAGTGGTGGTTTTGCCTGAACCATTCGGACCAATGAGTGTAACGATCTCACCGGAACTCACCTTCAAATCAACGCCACGCACCAGCCAGCGTCCACCACGGGAAATGCCAACCGCATCGAACTGCACCAGAATATCATCGCGTTTCAACATCTTCACACCGCTTCAAAATATATTCTTGACCGTAACATATGTTATATCATAACACCAGCAATGTTATTAAATAACATTACGGAGAACCGCCATGCGTCTTGTCCTTGCCCTCGCTGCCCTTCTCGCGTCTACGTCCTTGGCGACTGCCGCAGTAAAAGTGATTGCCTCCATCAAGCCCATCCATTCACTGGTCGCATTGGTCATGCAAGGTGTCGGCACGCCAGACCTCATCGTCAATGGCAGCAATTCACCCCACACCTATTCACTCAAACCATCCGATGCTGAAGCGCTGCAAAATGCGGAAGTGATTTTCTGGGTTGGCCCTGAACTGGAAGCCTTTCTGCAAAAACCCTTGGAAGCTCTGGGGCAAAATGCAACGCAGGTCTCATTGATAAACTCAAAAGGTATTCAAACTCTTGTCGCCCGCAGAGGCATTGGCTTTGATGCTGACGAGGACCAAGGCGAAATCGACGGCCACATCTGGCTCGACCCCGAAAACGCCAAAGGCATTTTGAATACAGTCGCCGAAACTCTGTCCAAAGCCGACAGCACCAATGCGGCAACTTACAAAGCCAATGCCAAAAAAGCCACTGCCGCCATTGACAGTCTCTCAGCAGAAATCGCCACAATAGTCGCCCCTGCAAAGGGCAAAGGCTTCATCGTCTTCCATGACGCTTACCACTATTTTGAAAACCGTTTCGGTATGAAAGCGTCAGGCGCGATATCGATCAATCCCGAAAATCCTCCTGGCGCGCAAGGCATTGCAGCACTTCAAAAGCGCATTTCCGACGGCAGCCTACGCTGCGTGTTTGCTGAACCGCAATTCGACAACAAATTGGTCGATCTCATCATCGAAGGCTCGAACGTGAAATCAGCAATACTTGATCCTGAAGGCGCTAACATGGACCCGGGTCCGGCACTCTATGAAACTGTGTTACGGAACATGGCTATGTCTCTTCAACAGTGTCTTCAGTGATGAACATCGGAAAAAAGCCAGTCGCTATTTGTGCCGCCAATCCAATGTAATCGCCCATGACCCACGGTGCCGCAGCCCTGCCACCTTGCAATAAGGTGTTGATTGCAAATTGCAGGGACTGCTCCATCGCCATCAACAAGCAAAACGCAAACACACCCATTGCCAAGCGCGGCAGATTTTCTTCTGGAAGATTGTTCAAGCGCACGATCAATCGACAACCGAACCATGCAATCAACAGCATCACTGGAAGTTCAAGCAGAATTGCAAAGGTGCGTCCGAGCGTCGGCGTCAGAAATATTTCGCGCAGAATTCCGATTGTGACGCCAGCAGCGCCCACAATCAGAAAATAAAAGAATCCCGCAATCACACCCGCTTTCATACTGCGGAGAGTCTACTCCAACTGTGTCAGCAATCTGGCGAAGAAATGATGAGGGCGGATGAAGGAGAAAATCGCGCTACGACGTCGTAAGTGTCGCTGCGAAAAAATTGTCGCACCTGCGTAATTATTTGCGATCCGCGCCATGTTTTGCGGTCTACCACAAGACATGCATCGCCAATATTCACCTCTAACGCCTTTGCAGTCCCGGCATCGGCTGAGCAGGCGGAAATGCGGTGCTCTGCTTCCGTCCAAGCCACATGATCAATCAACCAGGATCCGGGCGACGTCACTTTGAAATCAACATGTCTGGCTTCAGGAATTGCATTCAAAAAAATCTGTCTCTCCTCAAGCATAAGGGCAACACCATCATCTAAATGCAGACAACGCACGAAAATTGCATTTTCTTTTTTTCGCGTTTTGACTTGCAGGCACGTGTATGCATAGACACCGCCTCGCGCCTCAACCTCATGCCTTATATCTGGAATTTTTAAAACAGCCGAATGCAGCGGTGGCTTGGCAACAATGGTTCCCGCCCGCTTGTTGCGTGTGACCAACCCCGCAGTAGTCAGTGACGCCACGGCTTTGTTCACTGTCATTCGCGAACAGTGATATTGCAGCATCAATTCATGTTCAGGCGGAATGCGAAAACCGGGCCGCCATTCACCCTTGACAATGCGGTTCTCGATGTCACCTCGAATACGAGCGTGTAGCGATGTCGCAATACTGATCATCAAACCTCAATCACATTCAAAACAAAAACATCGCCCTTGGTGACGGGTGTCACCTCAATGCTGTTTCCAATATCGATCACAGTATCCATTCGGTGCAGCCCGACTTGTTTTTCATCGTGCAGCATGGCCAAAGCTGTGTTGGCAATGAGAGCATTCCAACCAGTGCCCAAGGCAATTGTTGTGGAAGTCGTAAGATGAAATTTGCGCAAACTGTGCCGATGCGATCGTCGCGCTGTCATCACGTTCAAGTCAGTGGTTGGTCCGGCCAAACATTCGCATAAAACGTCCAACTCCCCTGCGAATGCGAAGGGGTCAGTGGATTGATCCAGCGTCTCCATTTGGCCGTTCGGCAAGTTCAACTTGATGCCCCTGCCATCAAGCACCGCAATGGAGCGGTCTATTCCTTGAAACTCTGAAAACGGCCCAGACTGTTCAACATCAGCAATGCTGATACGCCAATCCCAACTGGTCTGACTGGCATCGCTCCATTTGACGAACACCTCACGCGTCAGGCCGCCGCCATTCTTCCATGGCATTCGTTTGTAGTCGGACGCCCGAAGAATTCGCATGCTAAAGAATCCCGGGGAGGTTAAGTCTCTTTTCGCGTGCACAGTCGAGTGCCACCTCATAGCCCGCATCAGCGTGGCGCATTACGCCCGTTGCGGGATCATTCCACAGCACGCGTTCAATGCGTGCGTCGGCATCAACGCTGCCGTCACAACAGATGACCATGCCGGAATGCTGGCTGAAACCCATGCCAACACCGCCACCATGATGAAGACTGACCCATGTGGCACCAGACGCCGTGTTCAAAAGCGCATTGAGCAAAGGCCAGTCCGACACCGCATCGGACCCGTCCTTCATCGATTCAGTTTCGCGGTTGGGTGACGCAACTGAACCAGAATCCAGGTGGTCGCGACCAATCACCAGCGGCGCACTCAGTTCTCCATTGCGCACCATTTCATTAAAAGCCAGCCCAAGACGATGACGGTCACCAAGCCCCACCCAACAAATACGTGCAGGCAATCCTTGGAACGCGATGCGCTCTCGCGCCATATCCAGCCACTTGTGCAAATGCGTATTACCCGGCGTAAGCTCCTTGACCTTGGCATCAGTTTTGTAAATATCCTCAGGATCACCGGACAAAGCCGCCCAACGAAAAGGCCCTATGCCACGACAGAACAGCGGCCGAATATAAGCGGGAACAAAGCCTGGAAATGCGAAGGCGTTGTCCAGACCTTCATCTTTCGCGACTTGCCGAATGTTGTTGCCGTAATCGAGTGTTGGAATGCCCCGGTTCCAAAACGCCACCATGGCAGCCACATGCTCCTTCATCGAAGCACGCGCCGCTTTCTCAACCGCCTTGGGATCACTCTCGCGCTTCGCACGCCATTCCGCCAGCGTCCAACCTTTGGGCAAATAACCATTTAATGGATCATGCGCAGAAGTTTGGTCAGTCACAACATCAGGCCGCACACCCCGCCGGACCAATTCTGGAAAAACATCAGCAGCATTTCCCAGCAAACCAACAGACTTTGCATCTCCTGCTTTCGTCCACGTGTCGATCATCGCCAGCGCTTCATCAAGTGAAGTTGCCTTGTGGTCGACGTAACGCGTGCGCAATCTGAAATCGATGCGTGTCTCATCGCACTCAACGGTGAGGCAACATGCACCAGCCATCACGGCGGCCAGTGGTTGCGCTCCGCCCATGCCACCAAGACCACCTGTCAATATCCATTTACCCGTCAGATCACCATTGTAGTGCTGGCGGCCCGCTTCCACGAAAGTCTCGTAAGTGCCCTGCACAATGCCTTGCGTTCCAATATAAATCCAGGAACCCGCCGTCATCTGGCCATACATGGCCAAACCTTTTTTGTCGAGCTCATTGAAGTGATCCCACGTCGCCCAATGCGGCACGAGATTGGAATTGGCAATCAGCACGCGTGGCGCATCCTTGTGAGTACGGAATACACCCACCGGCTTTCCAGATTGCACCAGCAAAGTCTCGTTTTCACTCAACTCCTTCAGTGTACTGACAATTTTGTCAAAATCTGCCCACGTTCGTGCGGCCCGGCCAATGCCGCCATAAACAACCAACTCATGTGGATTTTCAGCAACCTCAGGATCAAGATTGTTCATCAGCATGCGCATGGGTGCTTCCGTCATCCAACTCTTGGCTGTTAGTGTGTTGCCGCGCGGTGAGCGGACGTCACGGATGTTGTGGCGGGGATTGTCAGTCATGCTCTCACCTCGACGTCAGACTTGGAAGAATGTCATGCGATACCGAAGCGACGAGGCCGCCATTCGCAATCAGCTCACTTGCCCGCTCGAGGTCCGGCGCAAGATAGCGGTCCACGTCAAGCGTTGGGCTCACAGCACGCAATGCTGACATTGCCTTTTGCAACTCGACACTCGTCGTCAAGGGCGCGCGAAACTCAATCCCTTGCACTGCGGTCAATGCTTCAATGCCGATGATACCGAACAAGTTTTCTGTCATTTGCAAAAGCCGTCTGGCACCATGGCACGCCATAGAGACATGGTCTTCCTGATTGGCGGACGTTGGCGTTGAATCAACAGACGCTGGAAATGCCATTTGCTTGTTTTCAGACATCAATGCGGCCGAGGTAACTTCAGCAATCATCAAGCCGGAGTTTAACCCTGGTGTTTTGGCCAGAAATGGCGGCAAACCATAAGACAGCGCAGGGTCCACCAGCAATGCAATGCGCCGTTGAGAAATCGCTCCGATTTCGCAAACAGCAATGGCAATTTGATCAGCGGCAAAGGCCACAGGTTCAGCATGAAAATTACCCCCCGACACAATTGAGCCATCCGACAGGACCAGCGGATTATCGGTCACGGCATTTGCTTCAATCTCAAGCGTATTGGCAACACTCCGCAACAAATCAAGGCAAGCACCATCCACCTGTGGCTGGCAGCGAATGCAATAAGGATCCTGCACGCGACTGTCACCCTCCATATGGCTGTCGCGAATAATCGATCCTGCCAACAAACCACGCAGTGTCGCTGCAGCATCAATTTGCCCCTTGTGTCCGCGCAGTGTGTGAATGTCGGGATGAAAGGGAGCGGATGAACCCATGGCGGCATCGGTGGACAAAGCCCCGGTAATCAGCGCCGACTGCGCCGCGCGATGCGCCTTGAACAACCCGGCCAGCGCCAAAGCTGTCGAAACTTGTGTGCCATTGATAAGCGCCAATCCTTCCTTTGCAGCGAATATGACCGGCTTCAGTGCAGCTGCGCGCAAGGCCTGCGAACCCGTCAACCGTTGACCATCAAAATAAGCTTCCCCTTCTCCCATCAGCACAGCAGCAAAATGCGCAAGCGGCGCCAGATCACCCGATGCCCCGACCGAACCTTTTTCCGGAATGACGGGAACCACCCCTTTAGCCAAAAGTGCCTCAATCAAACGGACAACTTCAAGCCGCACACCCGATGCACCACGCCCCAGCGAAATCAGCTTCAGCGACATGATCAACCGAACAATATTGTCTGCCAGTGGCTGGCCGATGCCACAACAATGCGACAGGATTAAATTACGCTGCAACGTCGCCACGTCAGCCGCGTCAATACGAATAGAGGCTAGTTTTCCAAAGCCCGTGTTGATACCATAGACAGGCGCATTGCCTTGCACAACCTGATCAACAATGGCTGCTGCTTTTGCAATCGCAGCATCGCAGGCGGGATCAAGCCGCGCCGCTTCGCCTGACCAATATATTTTTTCCAGCATGGCAAGCGATACCGATCCGGGGTGTAGCGTGAGCGTCATATATCTGAAACCTTGCCATTGTGAACGCGGCTGTGCAGCGGATTAAAGCCAATGCGGTAAACCAGCTCGGCTGGTGTATCTATATTCCAAATCGAAAAGTCGGCCGCCTTGCCAACTTCGAGCGTGCCTGTATCGTCCAACACACCCAGCGCCCGTGCAGCATTGCGCGTCACACCTGACAAACATTCCGTCACCGTTAAACCAAACAATGTCGCCGCCATGTTCATGGCCAATAAAAGTGACGTCAGCGGAGAGGAGCCAGGATTGCAGTCGGTTGATACAGCAATCGGCACACCTGCATCGCGCAACATCTGCACCGGAGGCTTTTGTGTTTCACGAATGGCGTAGAAGGCACCAGGCAGCAAGACTGCAACTGTACCAGACCGTGCCATAGCGGTTGCGCCCACAGCATCAAGATGTTCCAGATGATCCGCCGACAAGGCACCAAACGAGGCCGCCATCGCCGCTCCTCCCAAATTCGAAAGTTGTTCTGCATGAAGTTTGATGGGCAGACCGAGCGACTTGGCTTTCTCAAAAACCAAACGCATTTCACTCACAGAAAACGCAATACCCTCGCAAAATCCATCCACAGCATCAATCAAACCCTCGGCTTCTCCTTGCTCCATGCCCGGCAACACAACATCGGCAATGTAGTCAGCATTGCGGTTCTTATAGGCAGCAGGCACTGCATGGGCGGCGAGATAACTGGTCTTGATCCTGATCGGCAGCAATGTGGCCAAATGCCTTGCTGCCCGCAACATGTTGAGTTCACCTTGAATGCTCAGTCCATAACCAGACTTGATTTCAAGGGTTGTCACTCCTTCATGCAACAATTGATCGAGCCTGGGCAGTGCTTGAGAGACCAAGCCGTCAACAGTCAAGGCATTCGTCGCCGACACTGTTGAGACAATTCCACCTCCCGACCGGGCTATGGCTTCATAACTTGCGCCATCGAGCCTCATCTCGAATTCATGCGCACGGTGGCCTCCAAATACCAAGTGGGTATGACAATCAATAAGGCCCGGCAAAATCCAACGGCCCTCCACGTCGATGACTTCCGCCCCGGCACTGCTCAAGTCAGGACCAATAGCAACTATGCGGCCGCCCTTTACCAAAATCGACGCATTTTCGACGAGCCCGAGTCCGGGCTGACCCACGGCCATGGTAGCAAGTCTGGCATTGCGCCAAAGTTTAAGTTCACCTGCGTTTCCGGTTGCCACCACAAAGGTCCTTCTCAAAGCCCGTAAATGTATATACATAATGACATGGTGTGGGAAGAGGGTAAATCAGTGAAACAGATTTTTGCCAAGAGTGCGCTACTGCCTGAAGGATGGACCACAGATGTGCGCATCGTGTGGATTGACGACAGCATAGCAGAAGTCACTCCACACGCTGAGCAGCAAAGCCTGGACGAAGTACATGAAGTGATTTTGCCTGGCGTGGCAAATCTGCATTCACACGCCTTTCAGCGCGCCATGGCAGGCCTTGCGGAAGTGCGGGGCGCAAATGAGGACAGCTTCTGGAGTTGGCGCAGTTTAATGTATAAGTTTGCATTGAAGATGTCGCCCGATGACATTGAGTGTGTCACAGCGCAGGCTTACATGGAAATGCTTGAACGCGGCTTCACCCGCGTTGGTGAATTCCATTATCTACACCATGACAGTGATGGTCGACCCTATGGCAATATCGCCGAGCACACAGGGCGCATTGCGGCTGCAAGTTCAGAAAGCGGAATTGGTCTGACGCTACTGCCCGTGTTTTACGCCCACGCTGGGTTTGGCGGTCAGCCGCCGCATGCTGGCCAGCGCCGTTTTATCAACACTTTGCAACAATTTGAAAAGCTGTGGAACGCTGGCGCAGACATCGTCGCGGCACTTCCCGGTGCCAAGATTGGCCTTGCGCCGCACAGCTTGCGCGCAGTCACACCTGATGAACTGCAAGTGCTCATCTCACTCGCACAGCAGCGACCCATCCACATACACATTGCCGAGCAAATGCAGGAGGTTGAAGATTGCCTCGCGTGGTCAGGAAAAAGGCCGGTGGAGTGGTTGCTTGATAACGTCGAGGTAGGAAGCAACTGGTGTCTTGTTCACGCCACTCATATGACAGATGTGGAAACCCGCAACTTTGCCCAATCGGGTGCGGTAGCGGGCCTATGCCCCATCACAGAAGCCAATCTGGGTGACGGAATTTTCGCAGCTGATAACTTTGTACACCATGGTGGAACATTCGGAATAGGCAGCGACTCGAATGTGCAAATCTCAGTATCGGCAGAATTACGCCAGCTTGAATATTCACAACGTCTGAATCGGCGCGCCCGCAATGTCTTGGCCAAACCTGATACGTCCAATGGGCGCCACATCTATGAACAGGCGTTGCAGGGTGGCGCCAAGGCACTTGCTACGACAGCCGGGATTGTAGTTGGCAACAGCGCCGATTTTTTGTCTCTCGACATCTCATCGACACCCTTTTTGCAAAATGTCTCGCTACTGGATCAATGGATTTTTGCGGATGGTTTAAAGGTGGATTGTGTTTGGGCGGTCGGGAAAAAGCAGGTCGAACATGGCCGGCACAAATTTCGACAGTCCATTCATCAGCGGTTTTTGAAGACGATGAAGCGTCTCATGGACAGTTGATAACTGTCAGCTTTTAACTTCGCCATGAGCAATGCGGTCAAGCTTTTTCAGCTCAAGTAAAATGATGTTTCCACGTTTGACATCAACCAGACCTTCGGCCTTCCAGTGCATGAGAATTTTGTTGGCCGATTCACGGGTTGCACCGGCAAAATCCGCCAATTCATTTTGTGTAATGCGAACGCCATTTTCCACGTCGCCAAAATTTTTGTGCAGCACCAATAATCGTCGGGCCAAGCGCAAGTCCAATGCGTGAAGTGCATATTCCTCTACCGAGTCACTGACCCAGCGCAGGCGCTCGCATAGGATCTCCATGAGATTGATAGACAACTGAGCGTTACTACGAGCAGCCTCCATAAACGTGGAACGCAATACCGGTAGCAAAACTGAATCTTCAAGCGCCACAGCCGAGGCGGTTCGCGCCAGAGTGTCAATCATGCCAATTTCACCAAAAAAGTGCCCTGGCGGAATCTGGTTCAACACAATTTTACGGCCAACTTCTGTAATAATAGAAATCTCTACTCGGCCCGCATTGACCACATACATGGTGCCCCCGGCATCACCCCGTTCAAACAAGGTTGCACCTTTTCTGACATTGACGGGCTGCGCCGCGTTTAAAACCATGAGGCGGTCTGGTTCAGCCACACCGTCAAACAGTCTGGAAATTGCAAGAGCGCCCATTTGACCCACAACCGGAGACAACATTCAATCTCCCCTTTCAAGGTCTTTATAGTCCAGAAGTTTACGGTGGCAAACCCGCCAGAAGCAGCGCTTCCTCAAAGTCCATACGGTCACCTTCGTCTGTGAAAGGCTGGATGCTTGTCCAGTGGCGCACCGAAAAATCCGGCTGCAGGGCCAAAACCTTTGCCACATGCTCAGAAGGATCAAGACCCAGCCTCGCCTTGTTGGCAGCCATCAACCGTTGAGCCTGACTTTGATCAGCCATACGCGACAACCATTTCAAAGAATTGCGGTAATCATGTTTGGCAAAGAAAACGTCGCCCAGCGACCATAGGCGATAATCAGCATCGGTCGGCAAGTTGGCAATCGAGCGTTCAAGCACAGAGGCAGCCTGATCTTTTTGTCCAACATAGCTGAACACCATTCCTGCATCCGCTGATAGCTCCGGATGATAAGGCAGCGTATCAATTGAACGCTCATAATGCCAGGCTGACTCTGTTGGTTCCTTGGCCCAGAATTTTACAAATCCCAGATCGGCTTCGCACCTTGCGTCGGTTGGCGCAAGTCGAGACGCTTTGATGGCAAGTTCGCGGGCGAGGCCAAGATGATCAACACCTTCGCTCACCCAGCCAAAACGCCAGGCAACGGCATGGGCACGGGCAAATGAAGAGAGCAACAGCGGATAGTCCGGATCAAGTTTTTGTGCGGCATTGAGGTAAGCCATGCCCTGCTGGAACTGTTCTGCAGAAAAGCCTGCAATTGTGGCGCGACCTGCTGCCACCAGTTGGTGTGACCCTGCTCCACGTGTACTGCTCGCTCGTTCCAGCTCAGCATGTGAAATGGCCGACCCCACCAATGACGCGAGAGCTGCAGAACTTGCCACAGCTTTATCCAGCTGGTCAGAGTCCCTTGTGAAGTTCTCAGTTCCATTTCGCATGAAACGAGACGACACCGCAGCATATAGTCGATATCCGAGCGGCAGCGCATTGGCCCGGCACTTCAACATGTAATCTGCACTCGGAGTGACTGTTCTTGTGTAAAAGTCCTCAATGTTTACAACATCGACCTGCCAGCCATATGTCGAAAAATATGTTGCACAATTCCAGACAAAAGATTCGAGAATTTCATTCTGCTGACGGTGTTGACGTTCTTCAGTTTCGTGAAATTGTGGAGCAATGACAATGACAGGCGCATTGTGAAGGGCTCCTGCATGGTCGGCTCGCAGTCCTGACATGTTCTTTTTGCAAATTTCAAAAAAGTCAACATGTGGCTCATCAGGTTTTGCGAAGAGGATGCGCTCTTTCACATCCACGCCTGACGCGAGTCCGCGAATTTCTGACCATGCGTGCTGCTCAACACCAACATTATTTCGGCCAACCAGCGAACCTATGCGCGCTGCCATATTGATGCTATGCCCGTACATGTCGCCGTCATGCACGATCACCCTGCCCTTGGTGATGCCCATGCGGTAATCGAAGGATTTGCCATTCGCTCCCAGATATTCGGGGCTCTCAAAGTCCTCCAGTGCGTGTTGTGAAGACTGGTAGGCGGCTTCAACAGACTCGAAAGCCAACAAAACACTGTCACCAACCATGTTGACCACACGCCCACCAAAGCGTTGCGATGATCGCTCAAAAACGCTTTGACCTGATTTCAGTCGGGCAATTGCCGAATCTGCTGACGCAGCCATAGCCGCGCTGAAACCACAGGCATCAGCGTGCAAAAAAGCGAGATCAAGCGTATTCGACATTTCTTTGAGACTTGTTATGATAGCTTCGATTGACAGTTTAACTGCAATGCTTGATCCTAACGCAACTGTGATGCACTTCACAGTCTGAAAATTCTCCTTCTTCTATCGTATCTTAACCTGCGGTCCAAACTGAGAGAACATTCAAATGGCGAAACAAACTCCTGCCCAATTCATCAAATCCCTGCAAAAGTCCGGTCTCGTTGTCGTCATGAACGACAAATATTATTTTGTACCCCTTTCTGTGATGTCCGACTGTCTGTTTCCCGACGAATTCCAAAAAGATGCCGTTGGAGTGTCAGCAGACTATTTCCATCCGGAATTTGGCACTGGTGCACAAGCTGCAGCACTCGCAACCGCTGACAGCGTTCTGTTCAACAAACTTGATCAGTCGCTGAGTAACTTCAGGGTAGCAGACGGCGTGCGACAAGCGATCTGGATTGATGAAAAATCCACCGTCAACGGCAAAGACGTGAGCAAGTCCGGAGCGTCTAAACAAGTGCTCTTTGTCTATGGTGATAGCGGCAACAAAATTCTGGTGGACATGACAAAGGGCGGTAGGCCGTCCAACAGTTAGGCTTCGTTACAAAACTGTGGCCGCCATGGACAGTCGCATCACAGCCATTTCACAGTTGATCGGAGTCAGTCGCATAGCGGTTTTGACGGGTCTTGATCGGCTGGACTATCCTGTTGCGGCAGCCATCCGGCCCTTGTCGAAAAATTTATCCGTCAGTTTCGGCAAAGGCGAAACCTTGGAGCATGCCAAACTCTCGGCGGTCATGGAGGCCGCTGAGCTTTATTACAGCGAGACTCCACCTTCGGTTCTGCAAAAAGCAGCTTATCGCCATTTCCAGGCTGGAACCGCACTCAATCCCTCATGCCTGGAGCCGGTGGATTTCGACATTGACCTGAACGATATTCAATTTGACTGGGTCGAAGGTTTCAACCTGAGGACCCGCAAAAAGCTGATGATGCCGTGGGATGTTATCTCGATGGACTATTCGACCGAGGCACGCAAACGGCCACGTTTACTCCAGTTTGGCGCAACCGGACTGGCAGCTGATTTTGATGAGGCAAAAGCAGTGCTGCACGGCTTGTATGAAGTCGTGGAGCGTGATTGTCACAACCGATGGAACAATCTTCCGAATGAACAACGCGAATTGACACGAGTTGACCCGAACAGCGTGCAGGAAGCTGCAGGTAAAAGCTTGTTGAAGAAAATTGCCGAAGCCGGGTTGGAAGTCATGGTTTGGGACATGACGGGACCCGGCGCCATAACATGCTATCTCGCTGAAATTTTTGACAAGGAGCCACATGCGGCGACAGCCTATGTGCAAGGTGCTGCCGCAGCACTAACGCCCGCCACTGCCTTGCGAAAAGCACTCGCTGAAGCCTTGCAGATCAGGTTGACCTATATTGCCGGAAGCCGGGATGACCTGGACTGGACAGATTTTGGCGATCGCTATGTCGACATTATCGACAACCGCATTTTGCTGATGCGTGAAGTTAAAGCCAGCAGCATGGTTTTGCCCGTTGCAGAAAAATATGAAGACGCCTTAGACGAATTGAATTTTCTAACCAGACGCATGCAGGATTTCACGACAGACACAATTGCTGTTGTCAGGCTTTCTCCTGCGCAATGCCCGGTTACCGTAGTCAAAGTGGTGGTTCCCACCTTCACCGACACCCCGGATGCGGATGAGTTCAGACCTAAAGCCAGTGTCAAGGTAATGGAGCTGACATGAGTGCCGCTCATAAACCGGTTGTATTTCTGGGCCCCACACTCAAACGCAGCCGCGCTGAAGTGTTGATTGAGGCCGACTTCCGTGGACCTGCAGCAATGGGCGATATTACCCGCGCCACCGCGAGCCACGCTGAGGTTATTGTGCTGATCGACGGGATTTTCGAAAGTACCCCCTCAGTGTGGCACAAGGAAATACTATGGGCGATTTCCCGTGGTGTGACGGTGATCGGCGCTGCCAGCATGGGTGCACTCCGCGCTGCCGAATTGCACAACTTCGGCATGCTCGGGCACGGACGTGTATTTGAGAGCTACGCCTCTGGCCTTATTGAAGATGACGACGAAGTAGCTGTTGTCCATGGTCCTTCAGAATGTGGATGGCACCCGCTGACAGACGCCATGGTGGACATCAGGGGATATGCCTTGCTGGCCGCCGAGAACGGGCTGCTTAGCAATATCCAGACGCAACAAGTGGTGGAACACGCCAAGGCCCAACACTTTAAATACCGCAAATTTCTGTCGAGCTGTGTGGCCGTTGCTTATTCAGCTCGCGTTGATATTTCGCATTGGTTCTGCACCTTGCAAGGCGGCGTCAAAACAAATGACTGCACTGCGCTTTTTTCTCAGTTGCCTGCAATAATTTCCAAGTTGGAAACCGCGCAATATAAAAGCCACTCGTTCGTTCCCACGATTTATCTCAGCCGCCTGAAAAACTTTGGCTTTCATCCCTGACAGGAGAAGAACTCCATGACCCAGTCTGCCGCAACACACCTGATGCTTTACATGTCGGCACAGAATGAGCTCACAGGAAAAGCTGATGAAAACATCAATGCGATCGAAACCTGTTTGAACTTGGAAAATATCAGCACCTATATCTTGTTGGACAAGGTCAGCAAAACTGATGCAAACGCCCGCCATCAACGCAGTACCTCACAATATAAATTGCCCCCTGGAACGAGCAAGTCTCAGTTCAAGTCCAAGGGGTTTAAAGTAGCCGACAAAGAGGTGACCGATCCCAAGGTGTTTGAAAGAATGCTGGGCGTAGCCCGAAGCCATTTTGAGACTGCCGAGGAAGAACCCGACCCGATGCAAAAAATCCTGATTTTTTGGGGCCATGGCGGGGGTATGGTCATGTTGGACGAACAGCAGGCCGAAGGCGTGAAGCGAGCCCGTGCAAACATGAAGGTCTTTGCCGACGTTCTGGCAAAAAAATCAGTGGGCGACAATTCAATTGCTTTTGATATCATCGCTTTCGACTCCTGCTACATGTGCATGATTGAAACCATGTTTGAATTGAAAAGCGTTTCCAAATTCGCTCTTTGTTCAAGCACGATGGTGGATGCCGACGGCTTTCCTTATGACAAGATTTATCGGGAGCTCATCGACAAAGGACGAGGCATGGGGCCTCGCATCGCAGCAAGGCGCATCACCGAAGTCTACGATAGACATTATCTGGAATCATTTCCGAATGGAGACCGCTTCCTGTTTATCTGTGACATGACAAAAATTTCGGCCTGCATGGAGGAGCTGAACGTCCTTGGATCAATACTGTCCGATTTACTATCGGCGCATGATGATGATCGCGTACATGTTGCAGTGCGCGAAGCCTTGATCGGCGCAGGCGTCGACTCGTCTTATGTGTATGTGTTGCGCTTCCTGAAATTATTGAACCTCACATTGGAGGACCGCATTACCACGGCGCAACTTTCGAAAGTCGGTACACAATCCAATAAGCTGCGGGCGGCAATAGCGCAGGGGTTTACAGGCAACATGGGCGATTCCACTGATGTGCCTGTTTCGCCCCTGATCTGGGTGCCCTTCCAGTTAAATTCGTTCAATGCCCATAAAGCTAGTTACAACGCCTTGACTGGCAGCGAACAGGGCGCCGGCGGTTGGGCCACATTCTGGCGCATGTTTCACATGCAAGGTTCAATACCGGAAATTGACACGGAAGTTAAAGACAAAGGAACTTTGGGCTTGCCAACGACAAAACAGCTCGCTCTGTGACCGGTTTCACAGTTTGAGTGGACAAATTTTTGCATATTCAAATTCTCAACCCGGGGGCACAACCGGAGAATTGAACATGTCTAAATCAATCGTCGCTGCTATCCTTTCATGTCTCGCTTTGCCGCTGCTGCATCACGTTGCAACGGCTGGCAATGCAGCACTTGCAGAACTGGTTTCCCTCTGTGAAAATAATGTGACTTGCAGCAACGAAGCTACGGTCGACGGCACGATATTCAAATTGCATCTACCGCACCGCACACACACCATGTTGTGCCAGCAGGATGGCAGCTGCGAAACGCTGCTGGCCCGCGGTCAAAAGGCAAAAATCGAAGATGTGCAGGCGCGTCTAAGCACCAAGTAGTCATGCCGATTGGCCGGTCATTCTGTTTCTACTGTTCAAGTTCCGCCAGCACTTCAAACAATTTTCCGGGTTTGAGCGGTTTGCCCAAAAACGAAATCTTGTGTTGCTGCAAGGTGAAATGCAGGGACGATGAATGATCGGCCGTTATCATGATGGCCGGAATGAATTTTCCGCAGGCTTTGCGCAGGGCTTTGATCGCATCTACACCCGTACCATTGTCCAGGTGAAAGTCGGCAATGATCAGGCTTGGAAGGTTAGACAAGGTTTCCAGTGCCTCCAGCGCTTCATCGGCGCTCACCACGGGTATAACGTGATATTGCCGCGCCTCCAGCAATTCGACCATGCCCTCAAGAATTTGCAGATCATTCTCGACGACAAAAACTGTTTGAACTGCCCGCTTGCGCGATGATTTTGGCGCCTCCAAACCAAGAATAGGGGCGGGCTTTTTACCTTTCTCCGCAAGGTCAACTTCAATTGCAAAGCGTGAACCTTTGCCCAGACGTGATTCGACAATCACACGGTGTCCCAGCAGCTTTGCAATTCGATCCACAATGGCAAGCCCCAGCCCCATCGCCTTTGCGTCAGTTGATTTCACGGGGTGCAACCGTCGAAATTCCTCAAAGATTACTTTGCGTTTGCCCTCGGGGATTCCGCCGCCCGTGTCGAACACTTCAATGCTGACCTTTGTACCGCGTGTTCTCACAGCCAGCAGAACTTTTCCCTCAACCGTGTAACGAATGGCGTTTGAAAGAAGATTCTGAATGACACGCCGCAGCAATGCCCGGTCGCTTCTCACCCATTTTGATGAATTGACGTAACGCAACTCAATGTTTTTCCGTTCACAAACCGGCTGATATTCGGCCACCAGTGTTTGTAAAATGTCATCAACAGCAAAAGCCGACACATTGGTTTCGACGCTGTGAGATTCAAATCTCGAAATATCAAGAAGCGACTCAAGCAGTTCCTCAACCGATGCAAAGGCCTTGTCAGCATTATCAATAAATCTGACTTGCCGTGCATCCAGCTCGGTTTCCTGCAACAATGAAAGAAATATCCGGGATGCATTCAAGGGCTGCAAGAGATCATGGCTTGCGGCCGCCAAGAACTGTGTTTTTCCCTTGTTGGCGGCTTCGGCCAGCTCCTTGGCCTGCATCAGCTGCACTTCAATGGCACGGCGTTCATTCACTTCACGCCGAAGAGCTGCCGTTCTGTCTTCGACACGTTGTTCCAGGGTTTCATTAACTTCCTTCAACACGGAAGCCGCCTTGCGTTCTTGCGTCACGTCCTGAAACGTGAGTACCAATCCCCCATCCGGCATGGCGTTGGTGCTCATGTCCAGTATCGTTCCATCCAGTTTCCGGAATTCGATTCCCGACAGATTTTTCCGCCGCATGCCAGACAGCCAGTTCTGCAGATCTTTTGCAGTCGAACCATCCAGGGCAAAAGAAGATGCGCGCGCCAGCTCGAGCAGTTTTTCGAGACTGACATTGGCCTTCACCGCCTTGACTGGCAGCGACAGCAGGTCAATCAATCTCCTGTTCCACGCACGCAGGCGCATGGATTTTGAAAACATGCAGATGCCTTGCGGCAAATTATCGATCGTCGCCTGCAACAGCCGTGATTGTTCATCCAATTCCCGCTCATGCCGCACACGCTCGCTGCGCACGGTATCCGTAATGTCGGTCTGAAAAATGACCGTGGCACCGGATGCCATTTTCTTGTTGGAAATCTGCAGCCATTTGTCACCGCTGAATTGCTGGATGAAAGAGGCATGGGGCTTTCGGAACAGTTGCAGCCGCATGGCTGACCATTCATTGCGTGTCGCGTGAGAGGCGATGACAAGACTGGCACTGGATGCAAAAAGCTCAGCCATATCTTTAAAGGCCACGCCCGGCATAAGCTGCTGCTGAATATCGTTCATCAGCGCGCGAAATGGTTCGTTGCACATGACAAGCCGTTCCTCAACGTCGAACAGGGCAAAGCCTTCGCTTACCGCTTCAATAGCCGCAGTCAGGTTCTGTTTGGCCATTTCTGCGTCGTCGCGCGCATCTTCAAGCAGGGCAAAAGCTTCAGAAAGATTTTCTACCGTCTGTTCAAGATCACGGGTTCTGGCTTTGACCTTGTCTTCCAGCAAAATGGCAGTTTGAAACAATGAGAATGCGCCGCCGGAAAAATCCATGGACCGTTCAACCCGCCCCATGAGGGCACGGTTTATTTTCTCAAGCCGGCGAACCTGCTCTTCCACAGTTTCAACATATGGAATTTCTGCATCCATCATTCAGCAGCAACATCATAAGAGCGAGGCTTCGGCAAACCGATTGCAACACCGGTAAAGGTTTGATTGACGTGCATGGAATGAAACTGCTCGCCATATGTGCTGAAACCGATCACTTTGTGCTTGCGCAACACGGTTGAAACTTCGCGCACCTGTTGCTTCTGTTCCACTTCAAGGCGGCGAAGGATGCAGTCAAAACCAAGTATCATGTCAATTGGTCCAATGCTGCGTTCAAGAGCCGTGAGATTGTTGTCGAGATTGTTGGCCAGATCTTCGCCCTTCGCCACCGTCAGCACGAGCCCTTCATCAATGCCGCAATAAAACCTGAGAGAACCATCGTCTTCAACTTTTTGGATGGCACGCACATGATATTCTCCGCCGATCTTGACCACCACCGGATAGGCGGCAAATATCATCGGGGAGAGGTCACGTGGGTCAAGCCCAACCATGCGGGCATAGGCTGGTGCGGCCCGTTCCGCATTGATTTCGGTCACCAATCGTGCGTTTGGATCTGCGCCTGTTACAACCATCTTGCGATCTGTAGGGTGAAAATGGTCCAGCTTGAATACTTTGAACGGACAAGACGTGTGGAACAGAGTGAGTATCGCTGCATCAGCGTGAAATTTGCCCTTTGCAAACACAAAAGTGGACTTGAAATTCAATCCATCTCCAGCCGAACCACCAAAAAGCGGAATGGGGTCGAGAAACCGGTTGAGCGAAGACACCACAAGTTCTTCCTGCTTGCTCATGCCGTCCACCAGCAACATTGCAAATGTGTGGGTAGGCACCGATTTGGCCGACGGCACTTGCAAACCTAAACCATCAAGTGCTGCACGAGAGTACACCTCACCGTCTTCCATGCTAAAGTGTTTCAACGACGGAACAAGCACCGTTTGCACTTTGAAATGATCGCTGGAAAAGCTGAGTCCCGTGATCGAGCCTTCTTGATACCCATCGCTTGTAATTTCACCTGCTGTGGTGCAGCCGATGACATTGATGCCGGGAAATTCAACGCCGAAAGCCTGTTCAACTTCAAACTTGTCATAGTCAGGCGAACAAAAGAAAACAACGAGCTCAAGGTGGCTTTGCCATAGCTGGTGCCGCAGCGCGTTTACGGCATCACGCGCGATGAGTTCGCTTGAGTAACCCTGTTTCAATGCCATCGCCGTATCCCGCCCTATTCCTGAACCGACAGCAACACACTAAATTCACTGTCTTCCAGTTCACCGCGCATACGTTGCATCAACAGCACAGCCTGCGTGCGACTGTGCACACCCATTTTCTTGAAGATCAAGGTGATGTGGGCCTTTATTGTTGTCTCGGTGACACCCAGTTCAAAAGCAATCTGCTTGTTAAGTTTGGCTTCGCAGACTTTTACCAGCACCTTGAACTGTTGCGGTGTTAGCTGGCGCAACCGCTGAATGATACCGCTTGTGTCTCCCGTCACACTTTTCAATGCTTCGGAATGTTCCACCGGAAAATTCATTTCGCCGTTGAGCAGGCAACGCAGTGATTGCAAAATATTTTTGCGCGGCTGGCTTTTCGGTATGAAGCCTTCAGCTCCCAGACTTTTTACACGGTTGACAACATCGCTGCCTTGCATGGCCGAAATCACCACGATGGGTATTTCACCATGGGCATTTCGGATTTGTGTGAGACCATCAAAACCCGTGGCATCGGGCATTTTCAAGTCCAACAAAATCAGGTTGAAAGTGTGAGAATCCAGTTTTTCCCGGGCCGAGAGAATGGTGTCAGCAATGTCGATGTGCGATCCCGGAAAGCCATGTTCCAATGTGGACTGCAGGGCGTCCTGAAACAGGGGGTGATCGTCAACGATCAGAAATGATGGGGCTACCATGGCATCCTCCGAAAAAAAGCGGGCAGGAGTTTGGAAGCTCCTGCCCGTTCATTATGATCTCTTGGAGCTTACTTAGCCAGCTTGAAGACCCAGACGCTGCCGCCCTGGTTGAGGAACTTCACGCGTTCGGCCACTTCACCGCCCCAGAGTGGTACTGCACCACCCCAACCAGCGACGATGGCAACATATTGTTCGCCATCCACTTCATAAGTGACTGGCTGACCAACGATGCCTGTGCCGGTCTGGAATTGCCAGACCACTTCACCGGTTTCATCGTTGATGGCCATGAACTCGCCTTCGGGATTGCCCGTGAACACAAGACCGCCTGCAGTGGTCATCACGCCACCCCAGAGAGGGGCGGGATTTTTAAGGTTCCATTTTACGGCACCCGTGGCAGGGTCGATGGCCTTCAACGAGCCGATGTGATCTTCAAAGATCGGCTTGATGGTGAAGCCTGCGCCCAGATAGGCAGCACCCTTCTTGTAGGATACAGGTTCGTTCCAGATATCCATGCCCCATTCATTCGACGGTACATAGAACAGTCCCGTCTTTTGTGAATATGCCATTGGCATCCAGTTCTTGCCACCGAGGAAAGACGGCACTGCGAAAATCGAATTGCCCTTCTTGCCGTCAGTTGACGCCGTTGGATCGCCGGGGCGGTTGGCATCATCATAAACGGGACGACCCGTTGCAATGTCGATGCTTTTTGCCCAGGTGATCTTCTCCACGAATGGCGAAGCGCTGGTCAGTTTAAGGTTGCCCCCGGTGCGGTCAAAAGTATAGAAAAATCCATTCCGGTCTGCAGTTGCGGCCATCTGCTTGCCATCGGCGGTATTATACGAAATCACTTCGTTCACGCCATCAAAATCCCAGCCGTCGTGTGGCGTGGTCTGATAGCTTGACTTGATTTCGCCTGTGTCAGGATTGATCGCGATGCGCGATGTTGAATAGAGGTTATCACCAGCGCGCAAATGTGAGTTCCAGGGAGCAGGGTTACCCGTGCCGAAGAAAAGCGTGTCGGTTTCAACGTCGTAGGTGCCGCCGAGCCAGGTGGCACCGCCGCCGAACTTCCACATGTCACCGGGCCACGAGGCATTGAGCTTGCCGGTCATGGTCGAGTCTTTGCCAGCGAGCATGCCCATGTGGCCTTCGATGGTTGGACGTGACCAGACGTGATCACCGGTAGCTGCATCCCAGGCATCGACGCGTCCGACGATGCCGAATTCACCACCGGACACGCCGGTAATGACTTTGCCTTTCACCACTATTGGTGCAGCCGTATACGAATAGCCTGCAGTGTGGTCACCCAAGTCGGTTTTCCAGACAACTTTGCCAGTCTTGCGGTCAAGTGCGACGAGCTTTGCATCAAGCGTTCCGAAATAGACCAGATCGCCATAAATCGCGGCACCCCGGTTTACAACATCACAGCAGGGCAGAATGCCTTCCGGCAAACGCGCATCATACTGCCACATTTCCCGACCGGTCTTCACGTCAATTGCCCACATCCGCGAATAGGATCCTGTGACATACATAATACCATCATAAACCAGTGGCTGGCTTTCCTGGCCACGTTGTTTTTCTCCTCCAAATGAGAAGGACCAAGCTGGCACCAAGTGCTTCACCGTATCACGGTTGATTTGTGTCAGTGGGCTGAACCGCTGCGCATTCCGGCCCATGCCGTTAGTAACAATATCGCCAGCAGTTGCTTGGTCATTTGCCAAGTCTGCATCTGTCACGCCTGCCGAAGCCGACTGTGAGAACATCGCAACCGATGCCATCAATGCAGCCGCAAATAATGTTTTTTTCATGCTGTTTCCTCCCGCATTGCCAGGCCCTAGTGCCGGCGAAAAATGATGGCGCTTTTTTGCCAGCCCTATCATCCAATGGTCAGCCTATGCTTGCCCAGCGGCGAACAGCAATTGGACCTTGGTGGCGTTTGCCCAATGCATGGGCAGGCGACCAACGTACTGTTGCTCTGGCATTCCGGATG
This sequence comes from uncultured Aestuariivirga sp., assembly GCA_964244855.1. Classification (GTDB taxonomy): domain Bacteria; phylum Pseudomonadota; class Alphaproteobacteria; order Rhizobiales; family Aestuariivirgaceae; genus Aestuariivirga. Next base: position 26,942 of record CAXTLE010000009.1, read on the forward strand.
TGGCAGCTTTCAGGTGCAATTGCATCAAGGAGAATGCCATGAAGTGGTCAACACCTAAGGTTATCGAAGTTTGCATCGGCATGGAAATCAACGATTATTTCCCTGCAGAACTCTAAGAAATAGTGAGGCCGGGTCGAGAATTGCCCGGCCTTTATTTCTTGACCGGATCTCTGGTTTCAAATTTTGCGTTGGGCGGAATGCGACTGGCGGTGCGACGGGTTGAGCTGCGCAATTCACTGCAATCTATGATTTCATGCCTCTGTATGGCGCAGAAATGCCCAAGGAGTTGATTCTCATGTTCCGCGCTACTCCCCTATATCTCGCTATCGGAATTGCATCCTAGGACGCTTCCAGACGGCTTAAAAGCCATTTCAATACGCATACCAAGGTCGCGCATACGTCAGGACAAAATTCGTGACATCCTCATTGAGTCTGGAGGATCGGTCGCGAGCGGAGAGCCCGGCCGACTGGATGCAGGGCGGCAACAAGATGTGGATACACGCAAAGCCGTTCTGCCAACGCAACAATGGGAGGACAACATGAATATCATTACAGCCTTGGCTATCGTTATCGGCGCACTGGCAGCCGTTGCAACTTATCTGTGTCTGGGAACAAGTCTCGGTCTACA